>JAFUQY010000412.1 GCA_017472105.1 Clostridia bacterium
CTACATCATCAAAGATGACGCTTCGGTGGGAGGGTGTACTTAGTATTTTGCTTTACATTTTTTTGACTGCCGTTTGACAGTCTTTTCGTTATGCTATTCTTTATTTGACAAAATGCGCGATCTGGTGTTTGTTTCAAACTTATGCCTCCGTTGGGTGGGTTTTGTACTATAAAACGTCCCGGATAGGGATTTTGTTTCACAAGAAATTGTAACATGTATGTGAACTTTTACAAATGCGCGGTTTTCTGTATTATACACCGTATAAGGAGGCAAGTCAATGAGAGAAAGATTAGAAAATCATTAGAAAACAGCCGCTCTGCGGTAACAAAACGGCTGTCCTGTTTATTTTACCCGATGCAGTCGAGGCACAGCGTGATCCCGCGGGTCAGCACATCCTGCGGCAGGGTCAGCACCCGTCCGGCTTTCGATTCCGCTGCGGCGATTTCGTAGGAGAGCGGCATGTGGATGAACCCGGCGGGAATTCCGAGCGGTTTGCACAGATGGAGCGCGTGATACATCAGATTGTTGCAGACATACGCGCCGGCTGTGAACGAAACGGATGCGGGAATGCCGGACTGCTTCATTTTATCAACCATCGCCGTGACGGGCAGGGTCGTGATGTATGCGTCCGGGGCATCCGCGAGAATCGGCGCGCAGACGAAGACGTTTCCGTCGTTGTCCGGAGAAGTGTTGTGCTTCACATTGACGGCGACGTATTCCGGGGTGATTGAGCCTCGTCCTTCCGCCTGACCGAGACAGACGACGGCGTCCGGCTTGTGCTGATTCATGGCTTTGCGAAGGGCATCCCCGCATCGGTCATAGACGACGGGAAGCTCCGCTTTGACGACGGTGTGACCTTCCGGTGTGGCGGAGGGCAGGGAACGGAGCGTATCGAGGGACGAATTGTGCTGACTGCCGCCGAACGGCTCAAATGCGGTCACGAGAATTTTCATGGGATTCTCCTCTCAGTGATTTCTTTCCTATTTATCTTATTATATCACAGCGCGCGCGGATCGGCAAGAGTGCTGGCTGTGAGCGGGAACGGAATTTTTACACCGCCGGTGAAATTTTTCTCAATCACCGCTCTCTTGTGTGACGGGACGGGGCATGGTATAATAAAGACAACAGAAGCGCTTCTGAATTCATCACAGGAGAACGATTATGGATATCGGAAACACAATACGCACAAAACGCCGCGCGAAGGATATGACGCAGGAAGAGCTGGCGGAAGTTCTGAATCTGTCGGTGTCCGCGGTGAGTCAGTGGGAATGCGGGAAGAATCTGCCGGATATCACGATCATCCCGGCTCTGTGCGCGGTGCTGGAAATCACGTCCGACGAGCTGCTCGGCATGGATTCGGCGCGCCGGGAGGAGCAGATCACCGCCCTTGTTGAGGAATCGCAACGCTGGGGCGACCGGGGTTATCTCGAAAAACAGCAGGAAATCCTTGAGGATGGATTGAAGCGGTTCCCGGACAGCTGGCATATCATGCATCAGCTCATGCACAGCCTGTACTTCAGCTGGTCCAACAATCACGATGATACACAATCGCTCGACAAAGCCATCCGGTACGGCGAGAGAATCCTCGAAAAATCTACGGATGACTCTGCCCGTCAGGGTGCGGTGCAGATTCTGTGTTATGCATACGACGAAAAGGGTGAGAAAGACCGCGCGGAAAAACTGGCGTGGAGTGCCTGCGGACTGTTTAACTGCCGGGACAACCTGCTTGCGGGAATTCTGGACGGCGACCGCGGCATGGATCACAACCGGTGGTTTGTCAAGTGCATGCTCGACGAGATTACGCTGTATATGCCGAAGAACTACACCCTCGACTCCGGAGAAAAGCGGTTCACCGATGCGGAGCAGGTGCTGGTTTACGAGAAAATCGTGCAGATGTATGAAATCATGTTCGAGGACGGGGACTACGGCTTCTATCACGACCGTCTGCGCGAAATCCACACCCGCCTTGCCGAGTATTATGCCGCACGGAATGACGCGGAAAACACCATCGCGAATCTGAGAATCACCGCTTATCACGCCGTGAAGTTCGTGGAATTTGCGGCAAATCCGGACTACACCCAGACCTCGCTCCTGTTCCGCGGACAGAATGCGTACGGATTCTCGGCGACAAAGACCGCAAACACTGCCGCCGACAGTCTGGATGCACTGGAAAACACCCGCTACGACTTCATCCGCGAGACACCGGAGTTTGCCGAAATCCGCAGAACACTCGAGACCCATGCCGGAGAATGGCAGAAGCGCGCATAAAACCGAAGAGAAAAAGTCCTGAGAAAACTCCCGGGACTTTTTTCTGTATTCAGATTTTCAGAACGGTTCTGCCGGTCTTTTCGGTGATGAAGCTGCGGAATTCGTCAGCGGTACCGCCGGAGATGCCGGACTTGCCGTACACCTGCGCGTGATTGTTTCCGAAGACGAACACGAAGTAATCCCTGCTTTCCGCAAGCGCGTCGATCTTGTCGTAATGCCACTCGGTTTTGCCCATTTCGTTGGAGGTTGTGTAATTTTCCTCTCCGAAAACAGCGGAATTGTGCTTCATTCCGGGGAGCATCCGTGTCCCGGCGATCAGACCGTTGAGGCGGTCTTCAAAAATCAGGACGACCAGGAGAAGACCACTGATGAAAAAACCAAGAATATCCCCTGCCTGAATCGCATCATCCTCGCCGAGCGGGAGGGCAAGCAGAAGTCCAATCACGAGGACGATCCATCCGAAGATGTGCGTCCGGCGGCTTCTTTTCTTCCGCACGGTTTTCCGCACTGCCTTTGCCATTGCTGTCAACGCTTTCCTCGAATAGTCCGTTTCAAATTGAAATTCCATAACTGTCTCCTTTCCGCGCATTCCGGGGGACTCAGTTGATCGTTACGAGATTGTCAAACATGTCTGCGTTTTCGCGGAGCTTCTGTTCGCTGCCGACGGCACAGGTGTAGCCCTGCGCGCAGATCCTGTCGAACACATCAGCCGCCGAACGGAACTGCTCTTCGGTGATGTCGAGCATCTGGGCGCGTTCCCTGAGCACATCTTCAAACGGTCTGCCGCTGAGGTATGCGTTCATGGAGCGGGATGCCTTGCCTGCGGGGGACATGGGTCTTTCGTAGCCGGAGAAGGTACCGATGATGTACTTGGTCAGCTCGCGCTCGTCAAACTTCACGGTGCGGACGAAATCGCCGGTCTTGCCGTAGACTTCGAAGGTTTCCGTGAGCTTGGGGTCGCGGTAGGAGGTGAACTGCACGTTGCCGGAGTCGCCGCCGAAGCCGCATCCGCATCCGTAAGCACCGCCCTTGACGCGGATCTGCTGGTAGAGCCAGTCAATGTTGACCGCGGTCTTGACGACGTTGAACGCCGCGTTGTATTCCATTCCGTCGAAGCCGAGGTTGCCGACTCTTGCGACATACTGCACCTGCGACGGGATGAGAATACCTTCGTTCTTCTTCACGGGCACGTATTCTTCCGCATCTCCGAGGGAATCGTGCGGGATTGCCGCCAGTCCTGCGGTCAGCTTTGCGAGAGCAGCATCCATAGCCGCCACACCCGCTTCGTCAGCCGCGAGGGAAACGGTGATCTTTTCGGGATTGAAGATGTATGCCGTGACCTTCTTCAGATTTTCCACGATTTCCGCGGACTTTTCGTCGAAGTTGTCGAGAAGATCGCAGATGAAGAAGTAGAAATTCAGACCGCCGATGTCCTGATTGTAGCAGTCGAGACGGGAGAAGTAGGAACGTGCGCGTGCCGCTGCGATGGCATTGCCGCTCTGCATGATTTCGCTGTGCTTGTCGGAGCGGATTTCGTTGAGGACGGCCTTGATGCGCTTGACGTCGTCGAACTTCGTCGTGGTGATGATTTCCAGTGCGGTCGAGAGGGCAAAGTCAGCGTTTTCGGGCATCATCTTCGCATAAATGCCGTAGTAGGGAACGTACTCGTCCATGGTGCCGAACTTGCGGATGGTGTGATGCCAGAAGGAGAGATTGCCGGTGTTCAGCTTGATTTCGGTGTCGAGCTCGTCGTAGGTGTGGGACGCGGTGTCCATTCTGCCGATGAGGTAGCCGAGCAGACCGACGTAGGGAACGTACTTGTGCGGGATTTTGCCCATGTCGAAGAAGATGTCCGCATAGGTGATGCCGTTGGTTTCCACGTCATGGAAGACGGTCTTCAAGCCGCCGACGGTGGTTTCGCGGTTGTAGTAGGGAATGGTATCGCGCGGAATATCGGTGCGCTGGATGGACGGGATGCAGTTGAGCTCCGCTTCGTCGGCTTCACGGCTCTGATATTCGCGGAGAAGGCGGGTTTCTTCCACCAGATGCGCGATTTCTTCGTCGGAGAGGGATGCCTTGTAGTCCGCGAGCTTCTGCTTCAGCTCTTCGTTCTTCTTGTCCACCAGACCGCGTTCGGGTTCGAGCACGATGAGTGCCTGATGTTCGGATTCGAGCACGTGACGGCGGATGAGGTCTTCGTAGTATCCGGTGCCGATGCGCTTTTTCAGTTCCGCGTAGTCAGCGAGGGTGTGCATGTAGTCGAACGCGCCGTCTTCCTTGTAGAGCCAGGACTGGAGCATGTTTGCCGCGTAGTCAAGTCCCTTGGGATGTCCGCCGTAGTCAGCTTCCCGGAAGGAGAATTCCCGTCTGTTGATGCATGCAAGGAGTGCCTTTTCGTTCACGCCTTCCTCAATCTGCTTCTTCAGGGTGTCGGTGATGATCTGATGGAACCGGTCGAGATCCTCGGGAGATGCATTCTTCGCAACAACCGCAAAGGTGTCCTCGATCATGTGGGAGTCGTAGCCGCCGTAGATGTCCTCGCCGATGCCTGCGTCAACGAGAGCCTTCTTGATGGGCGCGCCGTCGTTGTTCAGAAGCACGGAGGAGAGAATGTGCCATGCACGGCAGTCGAGGACGTCAAGGTTGGAGCCGCCCATCGTGGTGTAAGCGAGGTAGGACTTGCCTTCCAGCTCGTCGGTGGTGCCAACGGAGTAGGTGTCGCGCACGCGCATGGGTTCGGTGGTGCCTCTCAGCGTCTGACGGCTGATGTCGGAGTTCGGCTCAATGGCGTCGAATGCGGAGAGGTAGTTTTCGTCCATCCATTCCAGTCTTTCGTCCATGTCGCAGTTGCCGTAGACGAAAATGTAGGAGTTGGAGGGATGATAATATCTTCTGTGGAAGTTGAGGTAGTATTCGTAGGTCAGCTCGGGAATGACAGCCGGGTCACCGCCGGAGTTGTAGCCGTATGTAGTGTCGGGGAACATGGCGGCGGAAATCGCTTCCCAGATTGCACGGTCGGGAGAAGAGGTCGCGCCCTTCATTTCACTGTAAACGACACCGTTGATGGTCAGTTCGGAGTCGGGTGTTTCCAGATCGTAGTGCCAGCCCTCCTGCATAAAGATCTGACGGTACTTGTAGATGTTCGGATAGAACACCGCGTCCATGTACACGTTCATGAGGTTGGAGAAGTCCTTGTCATTGCAGGATGCAACGGGGTACAGGGTCTTGTCCGGATAGGTCATCGCGTTCAGGAAGGTGTTGAGGGAACCTTTCGCCAGCTGCATGAAGGGGTCACGCGCGGGATAGTTCTTCGAGCCGCAGAGAACGGTGTGTTCAATGATGTGCGCAACACCGGTGGAATCCTCCGGCGGCGTACGGAATGCGGCACAGAACATTTTGTTCTCGTCGTCGTTGGAGAGAATGCACACTCTCGCACCGGACCTCTTGTGCCGGAACACGATGCCCGCAGTCTTGACGTCATCGAGGTACTCCTCGTACATCAGCTCATAGGCGGGATGGGATGCCAGTTCAGCACTGGATCGGATGTTTTTTGCCATGGTATTGAAATCCTTTCGGGTTTAAATAGTCAGTTTGGGTTTATCTGTGGTGGGTTGTCATTGCAACGGCGTTGTGCCAGCCTGCCATGAGTTCTTCACGCTTTGCATCATCCACGGAGGGCGTGAATTCGGTGCCGATCTGCCACATGGAGGAAAGCTCCTCTCTGTCAGCCCAGAATCCTACGGCGAGACCTGCCAGATATGCCGCGCCGAGTGCCGTGGTTTCGCGGATCTTCGGACGGAGCACGGTCTGACCGAGAACATCCGCCTGGAACTGCATCAGGAAATCGTCACGGGTTGCGCCGCCGTCCACTTTGAAGCTGTGCAGGGGTGTTCCAGTGTCGCGGATCATCGCTTCGGCAACGTCTGCGGACTGGTACGCGATGGATTCCTCTGCCGCACGGATGATGTGTTCACGCTTGGTGCCGCGGGTCATGCCGGTGATGCTTGCGCGTGCGTACATGTCCCAGTAAGGTGCGCCCAGACCTGTGAATGCGGGAACCATGTAAACCCCGCCGGAGTCCGGAACCTTGGATGCGTAGTATTCCGCGTCGCGTGCTTCGGTGAAGAACCGCATTTCATCGCGGAGCCACTGAATCACGGAGCCGCCGGAGAATACGCTTCCCTCGAGGATGTACTGCGTCTTTTCGCCCGCGCAGGTCGCCGCAATGGAGGTCAGAAGTCCGTTTTCGCTGTGACGGCGGATATTGCCGGTGTTCATCAGGAGGAAGCAGCCGGTGCCGTAGGTGTTCTTCGCGTCGCCGTCGGAGAAACAGCACTGACCGAAGAGCGCCGCCTGCTGGTCACCTGCAACACCCGCAACGGGAATCTTCGCGCCGCCGATGTTTGCGTAGCCGTAGATTTCGGAGGAGGACAGCACCTCGGGGAGCATTGCCTCGGGAACGCCGAAGAGCTCAAGCAGTTCCCTGTCCCACGAGCAGTCGTCGATGTTGTACAGCATCGTGCGGGAGGCATTGGTCGCGTCGGTGGCATGAACGCCCGTCAGCTTCCAGATCAGCCATGTGTCCACGGTACCGAAGATCAGCTTGCCTTCCTCCGCCAGTTCCCGCGCGCCGTCCACGTTGTCCAGAATCCACTTGATCTTGGAGGCGGAGAAATACGCGTCGGGAATCAGCCCGGTTTTTTCGCGGATCATGTCGTGCTTGTCCTTCATGCCGTCGATGATGGGCGCGGTCCGTCTGCACTGCCATACGATGGCGTTGGTGACGGGACGTCCGGTTTCGCGGTTCCAGACGACGGTGGTTTCGCGCTGGTTCGTGATGCCGATTGCGGCGATTTCGGATGCGGGAATGCCGGTTTTGGCGATGACTTCCATCATACAGCCGTATTGGGAGGACCAGATGTCGGTGGGATCCTGCTCAACCCATCCTTCCTTGGGATAGATCTGCGGCAGTTCGCGCTGTACGGAGCCGACGATGTTCTGTTCATGGTCAAACAGGATGGCGCGGCTGGATGTGGTGCCCTGATCGAGGGTGAGGATGTATTTTTTCATGAGAGTAGCCTCCTCGGTTATGTGTTTACAGCTCCACGACGGTGTATCCGAGTGCGTCCGCGGCCTTCACTTCGTCGTCACGGCAGGTGAAAACGAGGCACTGACGGTCCTTCAGCAGGGAAAGCGTGGAGGTGAGACGTTCTTTGTCGATGTGTGCGAAGGTTTCGTCCATGACGAGCATGGGAGATTCCTTCTTGAAGATTTCTTCGCAGAGTGCGGTGCGGAGTGCGAGATAGGTCAGGTCGGAGGTGCCGCGGGAGAGATAATCCGATGTCAGCACGTCGTCTCCCGTTCTCAGACCGGCGCCCCAGTTTTCGTCAAGGGTCAGCCCGTCGTGAGCGTCCCCGGTAGCCTGCCGGATCAGCTCCGATGCACGGGCAGTCAGAGTCGGAATCACGCCGCTGCGGACACTTTCCCCTGCCGCGAGAAGCGCTTCCTTTGCGGCTTCGTAGGCGTCTGCACGGAGAGTGAGCTCCTCGATTCTCGCATCCGCCGCTGAGATGAGGGTCGCGTATTCTGCGGGAGTATGTTCGATCCGTCCCGCTGCCGCCAGTGCTTCTTCGAGATTGCTCCGACGCTTGAGGGCGGTTTTGAGTGCGTTGGCGGTGAAATCTCTCTGACGGACAGCGTTCGCGAGAGCCTGCTTGTCAAGGGATGCCGCCTCCCGTCCGATGTCGGTGTTTATGACGGCGAATGCTTCCGCGTCAATCATCGCGGCGTCGGTGCCGTCAAGCTGTTCGCCCAGAAGCTCCAGTCTGCCGCGCAGTTTTTCGGCAGCGGATACCATTTCGGCACGCTTTTCCGAGACTGCGTCCGCGGTGCGGTGAAGTGCGTCGATGATGTCGTAGAGATCCCCGGTCGAATCCACGTCGGCGTCGCCTGCAAGGGTGGTCAGCCGTTCGGACGCGATGCTGAATCGGAGCTTGGAGGCTTCGAGCGAGGCGTCCATGCGTTCCTTTTCCATCACCATCATGCGCCGCCGGTCAAGCACAGCGAGTTTTTCCGTGACTGCCGTTTCGATCTCCGCCGCCGATTCCGCTTCCCAGCGATCGAGCAGGTCGTACAGCTCATTGCGGCTCTTCACATGCCGGATGACCGATATCACGCCCATGGTCACCAGAACCAGCGACATGGCGAGCGGCAGGAGATACACATCCGTGTTGAAGTAATACAGAACCAGCGCCGCCATCAGTCCGAGAGCTCCCGAGATCAGGAACGCCGCCGCCATGCCGAACCGGATTCTGCTCCGGGAGTCCGCCTGCTTCACTTCGGCGATCACTTCGTCGGGATCGGGCAGCTCTTCCGCGAGAATGCCGTCCGCGAGATGCGGGATCCGTTCGTCATATACGGCGCATTCCTCGTCGTAGGCACGGATGTCCCGCTCGCATTCGAGGAGCGTTTCCGTGAATCCCGTGCCGATGGGAGACGCGTCAAGGTCGTCAAGCTGGCGGGTCAGGGTGTCGAGTGCGGTTTCGGTCTGCACCTTTGCCTCGACGCGCCGCTTTGCCGTGATCTTGTCAAGAGCGGAGAAGAGTGCGGTGTAATGCTCGTCCGCTTCCTCCAGCTCCTCGATTTTCTTTTTGATGTCGGCGAGGGACGCGTCCAGCTGCATGATTTCCGCCGCGCGTTCCGATGTGCTCTTCATTTCCGCCGCCAGTGCACCGCGCTTTTCCCGCAGAGCCGTGATTTCGCCGCCGGAGCCGTTCTTGTGAATCAGCTCACGCCGCTTGGCATCGAGATTTTTCACCGCACGCGGCACGTCAACGGATTCGTCAGCGGAGCTGAGCAGATTGCCGATGGCGGTGTCGGTTGCGGAAAGTCCGGATGCGTCGGGACGGATCTGCGCGGACTGTGCGATGAAGCAGGTGGAGACGAACACATCCTCGGGAAGCTCGAAGAAGAACTCGCCGGGATTTTGCCCGATGGTGCTCTCACCCGTGTCCATGTTGGTGATGCGGACTCTCTCTCGTGCCGACTGACCGTCGGAGAGGGAAATCAGCCGCTCGATCCGCCATTCGGTGCCGTCGGACGTTTCGCAGAGGATGGAGCCCGCCGCCTGCGATGTGGTCCGGTTGACGTACCGCTGTCGCTCGGTGACGGAGCCGCGGCTCTTTCTGCCGTTCAGTCCGTAGAAGATGAATTTGATGAACATCGCCGCCGAGGATTTGCCGGATTCGTTCGGGCCGGATACGACATTCACGCCGTCGTCCAGATGGATCACCCGGTTCCGCAGTCCCCCGAAGGAGATGATGTTTAAGGTTTTGATTACCATGCCTGTACTCTTTATCTGTTGATATGATTTATTCTTCCAGTGCCGCCAGTGCGTACCGGAGAGCACGGAGTCCCACTTCACGGTTCCGCTCGTCGGAGGATTCCAGCAGCGGCTTCAGTTTGCGGTAAACCTCGCCCCGGACGGTGATATCGCGCTCAAGAACGGCGGGATCCGCATCGGGGACGGTTCTGTCGGTGATATCCAGCAGAAACAGCGGCGACGGATTGTCCGAGAGCGCTTCGGTGTCGATGACGAGTCCGGAGGAAACCGTCCCGGTCAGCGTCAGGGAGAGAAGCGTGTCCTCGCCGTACTTCATTTCGCGGATGTAATTGTCGACAGCCTCGCGCACATCGGACTGCGTACGCGGCGTGTCAAGGGCGAGCTCGCCTTTTTCGTAACGCCGTTTCGCGAACCGTACGCGTCTGACACTCACATCGGATTCTTCGCCCTTTTTGTCAATCTCGACGACGCACGCACCCTTGATGCCGCACTCGTCAAATCCGCGCGGTTCGAGGCATCCGCAGTAGCACCAGCGGTTTCCGGTGTATTCGGCGGGATTGTGCACATGCCCGAGCGCCGCATAATCCGCACCGAACGCGAGAAGCTCGTCCTCGGTCACGGGGCAGTCGATGGAAACGGTGGAGCGCATGTCGCAGTGGCATACGAGAAGATTCACGCGGGACCGGTCCTCGACTGTGACGTTTTTCAGCGGCGAGACTTCCAGATCGGGCGAATCGAAGCCGAAGCCGTAGACGGTCAGGTTCAGCTCGTCCAGATCGAATGCCTCCACCTCGGGTTTCGTGAAGACGTGAACGTTTTCCGGCAGGGAGTCGCGGAGCCAGATGCTCTTCTGCGTTGCCGGGTCGTGGTTGCCGGGTGCTATGAAAACGGGCTTGCCGAAGGTTGTGAATTCGCGGCAGAGCATGGCGGCGCTTTCCCGGGTGACGAGCTGACTGTCTGTCAGGTCGCCGGAGATGAGCATCAGGTCGGCACCGCAGAGCTTGGCGTACGCCATCATGGATGTGAACGCGGCGCGAAGTTCGTTCCGGCGGATCTCCGCGTGACGGGAATCGAGCCTTGAGAA
Organism: Clostridia bacterium; assembly: GCA_017472105.1. Next base: position 10,695 of record JAFUQY010000412.1, read on the forward strand.
CGCACTGTCCAGATGAATATCGCCGGTATGCAGTATTTTTATCATTGATAACGCTCCGCTTGGTGAATTTTTATCTATTATATCACAATTGCGCCGGTTATGCAAGATTTCCGGGGCAGTAATTTGTCCGTTTTGCGATGCTGACGGATACCGCCAAATTATGTTAAAATCCCTATTGAAATAATCGCAGGACAATGGTATAATACTATACTGAAAGATTGTGCCGATACGGAGGTGTTGTGTGATGCGAGGCAGGATTCTTCTGTCCCTTGTTCTGAGCTGTCTGATGCTCTCGTCCTGCTCGGAGCTGAAGTTCCGCGATGCGGATGAGGTGCCCGTTGTGACGAAGGAGGCTGAGACCGATGCGCCGCTTCCTGTGGACGAGTTCATCCGCGGTGCCTTCGGTGAGGTCAACGAGACCGCTGCGGAAGCCCTGAGTGATACACCCGCCGATCCCATGGAAAAAGCGGAGCTGACTGACCCGTTCGCGGGTGCGGAAATCACCGTTACGGCGTGCGGCGACAATCTGATTCACCCGAATATCTATCTCGACGCGGGATTCCGGGGAACGGCGGAGAAGGAGTTCGATTTTCTCCCGATGTACGCCGATCTCGCACCGCATATCGCGTCGGCTGACATCGCATTCATCAATCAGGAAACCGTCATGGCAGGGGAAGGGTACGCAAATTCCGGCTATCCGACGTTCAACTCCCCGCAGCAGCTCGGACTGGATCTGGTTGAGCTCGGCTTTGACATCATCGGGCTCGCGAACAACCACATGCTCGACAAGGGCGCGGCGGGACTGGAAGCAACGATCCATTTCTGGAATTCCCAGCCCGTGACCCAGCTCGGCGGATACCTGAATGCGGACGACGCGGCAGTGATCCGCGTGACGGAAACCGAGGGCGTGAAGATTGCGTGGCTGACCTACACCCTGCACACCAATATGATATCGAAACCCGCGTCCTCGCCGCTTGTGATCCCGTACATTGATGACGACGTGATTCTCGCAGACCTTGCGAAAGCGGAGGACGCCGGGGATTTCACGATTGTGTCGATTCACTGGGGAGACGAGAACACGCAGACCCCGAATGCGGAGCAGAAGCGGCTGGCATCCCTGCTTGCGGATAACGGCGCGGATGTCATCATCGGGCATCATTCCCACACCCTCCAGCCCATCGAATGGATCGAAACCGACCGCGGACGGACGCTGTGCATCTACTCGCTCGGCAATCTCGTCTCCGGCATGGCGAAACCCGTCAATCAGGTCGGCGGATTTGTAAATTTCACCATCCGTTCCGACGGCTTCGGTGAGCTGATTGCGGACGACGTGAAATTCCTGCCGACGGTGTTCTACTACGGCATGGACTGGTACCACACCCACGTCTTCTGGCTCGATGACTATACCTCCGAGTTTGCCGCAACCCACGGCGTGGCGATTTCCGGATATACCCTGACACCCGAGTCGGCAGAATCGTTCGTGACCAACGTCATCACGGAAGAATTTCTGCCGGAGTATCTGAAATAAATTCATGAGATAATCAACCGAAAGGAATCTTGTATAAATGTCTAAATATCGTAAGAACAAAATCAACGGCGCGTTTACGGAAGAATGCGCGCAGATCGTACGTGACATCAAGGACCCCCGGGTTTCCGGTGTGTGGATCACGGTTATGAACGCCGATGTTTCCGCCGACCTGAAATTCGCGAAGGTCTACTACTCCGTTCTCGGCGAATGCGATGACAAGGAACTGGCGAAGGGTCTGAAATCCGCGACGCCGTTCATCCGCTCCCGTCTGGCGGAAAGACTGAACCTGCGCATCACACCCGAGATCACATTTGTACGCGACGAAGGCGTGAAGCACGGTGCCGAAATCTCCGCTCTGCTCAAGTCCGTGGAATCCGATCTCATCGATGCGGATGCGGATACGGAGGAAGAAGACGATGAATAATCCCGGAATCCTTCCCGAAACCGAAGAAACCGTGATCGAATACCCCGTCATCACGCTGGAGGACGCGGCGGATGCTGTTGAAAAGGGCGGCAGATTCCTGATCCTGTGCCACGTGAATCCGGACGGGGACTGCGTCGGCTCGGCGTATGCGCTTGCGGAACTGATTCAAGCGTGCGGCGGTGAAGCCAAAGTGGCAGTGCCCGGCGAGATGCCCAAGCGGCTGAAATTCCTCTGCGGCGACAACGAATCCGTTCAGCTTGAGGAAGGGGACGAGGATGCGTATGACACCATTCTCTCCATCGACGTTGCATCTCCCATGCAGCTCGGCGCAAACGAAAGACTGATCCCGAAGATTGCCTTCATGCTCGATCACCACGGCATGGGTGAAGTGTTCGCACCGAACTACGTCGATCATACCGCATCTGCGGCAGGCGAGATCGTGTATGAGCTGTACCGAATCCTCCGTCAGCGCGGAAAGGTCAACGCTCTTCCCGAAGCATCCCGCAGAATCTACGCGGCAATCGTGTCCGACACAGGCTCCTTCAAGTTCTCCAACACCACCCCGAAGACGCACATCATCGCGTCCGAGCTGGTGGATGAAATCAACAACGCGGAGGACGGCGGCATGGATACGGCGGATGTGTGCCGGTCCCTGTTCGGTCAGCGTACCCTCAAGGAGCTCACCGCGCAGATGCTTGCCATCCAGAACCTCCGCTTCTATGAGGACGGACGTCTGGGTGCTGTCATCTTCACCCAGCAGATGCTCGCGGACGCCGGTCTGACGGAAGAAGAAATCGGAAACGTCGTGGATACCCCCAGAGGCGTGGAAGGCGTCCTCGTCGGCATCTCCCTGCGTCAGCTGGCGGCGGATCCCATGAGCTACAAGGTGTCCTCCCGTGCCAATGCGGAAATCGACTGCGCGGCAGTATGCGCAAACTTCGGCGGCGGCGGACATGTGAGAGCGGCAGGATGCACCATCACGGCAGAAACTCCCGAAGAAGCACTCGCCATGATGGCAGAAGCATTCGGAGAAGCCGTCCGCAATTACGGCAGAGACTGAGGTTGATATGGCAAAAATTCAGAAACCCGATACCGTATCCGGCGTTCTCATCGTCAACAAGCATGCGGGCGTCACATCCCACCGGATCATTTCCGCGTGCCGCAAGCTGTTTGATACCCCGAAGGTCGGACATACCGGAACCCTTGACCCCATGGCGACAGGGGTTCTCCCGATTCTCCTCGGACGTGCAGTGAAGGCATCCGATTACCTCATGATGCACGACAAGGAATACATCTGCCGCATGAAGCTCGGACTGACCACGGACACCGAGGACATCACGGGCGAAGTCCTGAGTACATCCGACGAAATCCCCGGCGAGGAAGACGTACTGGAAGCGTGCCGTTCGTTCACGGGAAAAATCATGCAGGTGCCCCCGATGTACTCCGCGCTCAAGGTCGGCGGACGCAAGCTCGTTGACATTGCAAGAGAAGGCGGGGAGGTCGAGAGGGAAGCGCGTGAAGTGGAAATCTACGCCCTTGACGTGACGAAAATCGCCGATGACGAATACGAAATGCGCGTCGAGTGCTCCAAGGGAACGTATATCCGCACACTCTGCTCCGATATCGGCAGAAAGCTCGGCTGCGGCGCGGTCATGTCCTCCCTCGTGCGCACGAAAACCGGGGACTTCACCCTCGCGCAGAGCGTCACCGTGGATGAGCTGGACGCCATGTCGTTTGAAGAACGTCTCAAACTCCCGATCGCGACGGAAACGCTGTTCGAGCATCTTCCGGTGGTGTATCTCAACGATTTCTACGCCAAGCTGATCCGAAGCGGCGCACCGGTTTACCAGAAGAAAATCAAGCTGGACATGGAGCCGGGCGAGCTGATCCGGATCCGTCACCACGGCGTGTTCGTGGCGCTCGGACGCAGTGAGATCGAAGGGGACGCAAAGGTTCTCCGGCTGGAAAAGCTGTTCATGCTCGAAGAACCGCCGAAGCAGGAGACCCCGATTGCCTGAAACTGGGAGCGGAATCCCGGATTGCGTTAATTAATTGTAAATAATTCCGTAAAAAACGTCAAAAGCGGATTGAATATGGTATAATAACAAAATAGCATACCCTGTTCAAAAGGCAGCTTATGAAAGAAAAAAAGCAGAATCTGTTCCGGAGCATCACCGGCGCGTTCGACAGGAATTACCTCTCAAGGGCAGCCCTGTTCGCGTTCGGTGTGATCCTTGCGTTTGCGCTTGTGTTTTACGTGGGCTACCATGTTCTCGACCGGTTTTCGCCGGGGCTGGAGCTGGTGGACGCGGTGCCGAAAACGGTGACGAAAACCATCCGCGCGGACGCCTATATCATGCGGGACGAGGAACCGCTCTACGCCTCGCAGAACCCGACGGGAAGTATAGCTCCCGCAGTTTCGGACGGCGGCAGGGTTTCCATTTATTCAAAGCTGGCGGATGTGTACGCACAGGCCTCGCCGGACGTGGAAACCAGACTGGAAGAAATTGACGAGCAGATCGCGATTCTGAAAAAGAATCAGGCACAGGACCGTTCCGTGCAGTCGGCGGCAGGTCTTGACACCCAGATCTACGACGAATTCTTCGAAATCCGCAGTCACTGTACCGACGGGGATTACGCGGAGGCTCTGTCCCTGCGTACACCGCTCCTCGTCGAAATCAAGAAGCGCGCCATACTGACCGGCGAGGTCAGCGACTACAACGCGCAGATCCGGATGCTGGAAGAGGAGCGCGCCTCCCTCCGTGCATCTCTCGGAGCCCAGCTTGAAACGGTCTATTCCAGATCCACCGGCTGGTATTTCTCCGAATACGACGGTTACGGCAGCATCTTTTCTTCGTCAAAGATCGACTCCATGACCTTCGATGATTTCATCGCGATGACCGAATCCGAACCGGAATCCGTCGGCGGACTCTGCATCGGTTCCATGGTGCACGACTTCCGCTGGTACATTGCATGCCGGATGTCCAAATCCGACGCGGCGGGTATGGTCGACATGGGTTCGTGCAGCGTGCTGTTCAATTACAGCGGCGAGACTCTGTCCATGAAGCTCTACCGCATCGTGCAGGAAACGCCCGGCGACGAATCCGTGGTCATTCTCCAGTGCGAGAAGATGCCCGACGGCTTCGACTACACCAGAATGCAGCCCGTTGAAATCTCCACGGTGGAATACACCGGGTACGAGGTTCCCATCGGCGCGCTCCGTGTCGTTGACGGCTATGAGGGCGTGTACATCCTCGACGAAGTCACCGTGGAATTCCGCCGGATCCACATCCTCTACCGCGGGGATGACTACGTGATCTGCACGGGCAATCCCGATGAAGGCGTGACGGCAGAGACGGAGGAAGAACCCGCCGAAACCGACGAAAACGGCGATCCCATCGAGCCGAAAGAGCCGTACTGGATCCGTCAGAACGATATCATCATCGTCAGCGGAACCGAGCTCAGCTCCGGCAAGGTCGTGGGATAACACAGCAAAGAAGGAACACTATGACACAGCGTCAGAACGAGCTGCGGGACAATTATCTCCGTGTGCTCGAAAAGATAGAAGCGGCACGGCTCAGACGGGGAACGGGAGAACCGGTCATCCTGCTTGCCGCATCGAAAACCATGCCGGCTGAGGACGTCGCGTTTCTCGCTGAGGAATGCGGTCTGAAAGTCTGCGGCGAGAACTTCGCTCAGGAATTCCGGGACAAGTTCGAAACCGTGAACGCATCCGGATGCCGCATGGATTTCATCGGACATCTTCAGTCCAACAAAATCAAGTACGTTGCCGGGAAGGCGGGTCTGATCCATTCGCTCGACTCCGTCCGTCTGGCTTCGGAAATCAGCGAAAAATGCGTGAAGCTCGGCGTCGTGCAGGATGTGCTCGTCGAAGTGAACATCGGTGAGGAAGAATCCAAAACGGGAATTGCCGCAGATGACATGGCGCGTTTTCTGGAAGAGATTTCCGGTTTTTCCGGTATCAATGTGCGCGGAATGATGACGATGGCACCGAAATGCACCGAAATCGACGATTTCCGCAAATATTTTCGCAAATCTTACGCAATATTCCTTGACTTTTTCGAAAAAAACACGCATAATATAGGAGGGGCAGTTTTGTCAATGGGCATGAGCGACAGCTACGAGTGTGCCATTGAGGAAGGCGCGACCCTTGTGCGTGTGGGAAGCTCGATTTTCGGATCGAGAATTTACACCTGAACCCCCTGCCGGATACGCAGCCGGCGATTATTAATATAAGTAAATTAACCTGCTTCACAAAGCAGAACGGAGGATTTATATGGGACTCATGGATAGAATCAAGAAGGTAACCGGCACCAACGACAGCTACGACGACAGCTCCGATGACGATTACTATGATGGCTTCGACGGCTACGAAGAAGAAGTCGACGACGGCGATATCCAGATGGCACAGCCGAACGGCATGAACAATGCTCCTATGGGCGGCATGGGTGCGCAGATGGGCGGCATCAGCCTCAACGCAACCGGCTCCAGCATCCAGATGAAGGTTGTTCGTCCCCGTGCATATGACAGCGAAACCGCTACTCAGATCGCTGACCACCTTCTCAACAAGTGCACCGTTGTGCTCAACCTCGAAAACACCAACAAGGAAGCATCCCGCAGACTCATCGACTTCCTGACCGGCGTTGCATACTCCATCGGCGGTTCCATCAAACAGGTTTCCACCAACACCTACCTGGTAGCTCCTTCCAGCGTTGACGTTGCTGACTCCAAGATCAAGCAGGCAGCAGCACGCCGTCAGGAACCCCAGCCCGAAGCAAAGGAAATCAACACCGACGATTTCGGCGATTTCAACTGAGGAAACTCTGATTGATACATAAACAATGCTTGAAAAGTGTAAACCTTTCAGGTCTTGTTTTTGTACCCAAATTTAAATTTTACCGTGTATCGTGCGGCTGAACGAAACCCGAAAACCATAATCCGTCAGAGCTATGCCGATTGGTGTAGCTCGGGTTTTTTCTGCGGATTCCGTCAGCCATGGAGGCGCACAATTGTACCAGTTTCTCTACGTGATTTCCACAACGGTGCGGGTGCTCATCGGGGTGCTGCAATTTCTGATGCTCGGAAGGGCAATCATCAGCTGGCTTCCCGTGGATGACGACAACCCCATCGTCACGTTTCTGTACGCGGCAACGGAACCTGTGATTATGCCCGTCCGGTCCGTTCTCGAGCGGTTCGGATGGTTCGAAGGCATGCCGATTGACATGTCGTTCTTCATCACGTTCATCCTGCTGTCCGTACTGGAGATGTTTTTATAATGAAAAATACAGATATGAGCGTCGCCGCGTCCCGTGCGCTGGAGCTGTACCGTGAGTCGGAATATGCCGTCGCGGTTACGGATTTCCTGTCGCCGGGGGAAAAGGCGGACGTTTACAAAGAATTGGTCGCCCGGATCGGAAACGGAATTTCCAGATGCTTTTTCTGGGGCGGATGCCGTGGTGCTGAACGATGTGCCGCGGTTTTTTTGCCTGAATGGTATCTTCCCGAGTCCGCGCCGGTGCATAAAATGGTCGCGGATACCGAGAGAACGGACGCTTTTGCCGCGCATCTCGAATCCAGCACCGATCTGTTCGAACAGATTCCCATTCAGGCTCTCAGAATCCGTGGAAGCGGCTTCAAAAATCTGACCCACCGCGATTTCATGGGCGGCATTCTCTCGCTCGGAATCGACAGAAGCGTGGTCGGGGATATCGCCGTCACCTCCGAGTCCGAAGCACTGGTGATGGTGCAGGACAGAATTGCGCCGTTTCTCATGACCGAGCTGAAAAAGATCGGCCGCGACGCCGTGAAGGTCGAAAAATGGGATATCGTGCCAACGTTTGAAGTGCCCCGGCAGTACGCGGAAGAGGCAATCGTCGTTTCGTCCGCACGTCTGGACGGCGTCGTGAAAGCGCTGACCGGAAAATCCCGTGAGAGTGCGGCGGAAATGGTTCGTTCCGGTCTTGTCGAGCTGGAATACAGGCAGACCGACAACGTATCCGCGGAAGTGAAGGAAGGCATGATCCTGTCCGTCCGAGGCTTCGGCAAGTACGTCATCGGTCACACAAGCGGCACCACAAAAAGCGGCAGAATCAGGATTTCCTGCAAAAAATACATTTGAGTGAGGTACCAGTCATGGCAAAGGATTTCAGAAACAAAACCTTCGGACGCATTCTCAGAGGCTACAATCCCGAGGAAGTGGACGAGTATATCGCCTATATCAGTGATGAGTACCGGAAGCTGGAACGTCGGTGTGCGGACAGTGATCGGAAACTGGCGCTTGCCCTGAAGAAGCTCGATGAGCTGAACCGGAAGTTCATGGGTGCGGACAATGCCGAAAACGAGCTCGCCGCCGCTGCCATCAGCGAAGCAAGGGACGAAGCCGACCGCATCATCTCCGACGCAAACGCGCAGGCAGCGGAAATCGCGGAACATGCCGAAGAAGAGGCTGCCGCAAAAGCCCGCCTGATTCTCGAAGAAGCGGCAAAAGGTGCGGAAGAAATCCTCGCCGGAGCCGAAAATGACGCCGCGGAAAGCAAAAAGACCGCCGCATCCCTGTTCGAAACCGCAGGGAAGATGTACGGCGAAGTATGCGCGTTCCGTGACTCCCTGTTTGAGATTTACAATTCCCACATCGAATCCATCGAGCGCATGACGGAAGCGGCTGAGCACGCCATGGGTACGATCGAGGATACATACGGCCCTGCGGATGACGCGGAGGAACCCGAACTTCCCGCAGACGAGCCCGATGAAATTCCCGAAGAGCCCGAGATTGAAGTCGAGTTTTTCGAGGAAGAAGAACCCGCGCCGGAAGAAGAGCTTCTCTCAGATGACGCGTTGCCGGTCGTTGATCTGGTGATCGATCCCGCGGATGAATTTGACGAACCCGATCCCGGACTGCTCGAAGACGGCACCGGAGAACCTGAGGAACCCGTGTTTGATCCCGACGAAGCGGATGCGCTCCCGGACGGCATGATCGACGCGTACGACGAGGACGAATACGACGAGATTCCCTTCGAAACGGAAGAATCCGACGACTTTGCCGATGCTGACTACGCTGACGGCGATCCCGCTGACTTCGGGGAAGACGATTCCGCAGTCTTTGACGCGATCGACAGTGTTGCCGACGACGATGACGGATTCCGCATTGACTGGAGCCGCCGTGCCGTGGAAGAAGACGATGACGGATACGACGAATTCGAGGACGAAATGCCCGCGGAAGAAGATGCGGCAGAGCAGACAGAACCCGCCGAGAAGTCCGCATTCGCCAACATCGACGAGCTGTTCACCGCGGCCGGAGAAGCTGACGAGCTGTCCCTGACGGATGAGTTCAACCTCGTTTTCAACTCCTCCAACGCGAAGAAAAACGTGGATCAGATCCGCCGTCAGCCCACCGTTGCTCCCGAAAAACCGAAAAATCCCAAAAAGCATCAGAAATTCTGAGTTCTGGTGAAAGGTAAAACATGATACTGAATATTCTCATCATACTCTTTGTGATTGCCGCCGATCAGCTCACCAAAGCATGGGCGTCGTCCGCACTCAAGGAGATTGCAACCATGCCGGTCATCGAGGACGTGATCCACTTCACCTACGTTGAAAACCGCGGAGCCGCCTTCGGAATGCTCGCCGATCACCGGTGGATTTTCATGGCGCTCTCCATCGTCGGCATTGCGGCACTGTTCGTCTGGATGACGGTTGACAAAACAATCAGCCGTCCCATGAAGGCGATTCTTGCCATGATTATCGGCGGCGGCATCGGCAACATGATCGACCGCGTCATGCTCGGCTACGTCGTGGACTTCATCGACTGCCGCTTCATTGACTTCTACGTATTCAACGTGGCGGATTCGTTCGTCACCGTCGGATGCGCCCTGTTCGTGGTGCTTCTGGCGATTGCGGAATACAAAACGGCAAAGGCGAAGAAAGCTGCCGCGGAGGATGGTGGAGATCATGAATGATGCAGGCTGGCTGAACGACGAAGCTGCCGAAACCCTGATCTACACCGCAGAAGAGAACGGTGAACGGCTGGATTCCTTCATCGCGCGCATGTCCGGTATGAGCCGTTCCGCTGCACAGCGTCTCATGGACGGCGTCACGGTCAACGGCAATCCTGCGGCGAAAAACTGCAAGCTGAAAGCCGGCGATACCGTGGAAGTCATCCTGCCCGAGAATGAGGACTGCGACGCTCAGCCGGAGGACATCCCGCTCGACATCCGCTACGAGGACGACGATATCATCATTGTCAACAAGCCCTGCGGCATGGTGGTGCATCCGGCTCCGGGACATTCCTCGGGGACTCTGGTCAACGCACTGCTGTACCACTGCGGCGAATCCCTGTCCGGCATCGGCGGCGTCAACCGTCCCGGCATCGTTCACCGCATTGACCGCGATACCTCCGGACTCATCTGCGCGGCGAAGAACGACAATGCGCATCTCTCCCTTGCCGCACAGCTCGCGGATCACTCCATGCACCGCGAATACCGCATGATTACGGTCGGCGGACTCAAGGAAGACAGCGGAACCGTCGACGCACCCATCGGCAGACACCCGACTGACCGGAAGAAAATGGCGGTCATCCGGGGCACGGACAAAAAATCCCGCCATGCCGTCACGCACTGGACGGTTCTCGAGCGGTTCCCGGGCTACACCTACGCGCAGGCAGTGCTCGAAACGGGACGTACCCACCAGATCCGCGTACACATGTCGTATATCGGACACCCGCTCATGGGCGATACCGTCTACGGCGGCGGACATACAGCATTTGAAAAGCACAACGCACCATCCATTGACGGACAGATGCTTCACGCGACCGCGCTGATTCTGCGGCATCCCGTCACCGGTGAGAGCATGCGGTTTGAGTCGCCTCTGCCCGACGGATTTGAGACGGTACTCGCAAAACTCCGCAAACTGAACACCTGAAGGATGTGCTCCGGCATGTCCTTTTTGCTATCAATTTTAAGAAAATTTGAAAATAATCCGCGCACACCGCTTGACAAATCCATGCGGAGCGTGTATAATGATAACAGTTGAGCATATATTCAACTATCGGAGGAAGTTATGGAATTTGAGAAAAACGGCGAATGCGCCTGCGATGTGATTCACGACGACGTGGTGCGGGAAGTGAAGGCGTCACTCTCGGACAGGGAAGAGTACATCCGGCTGGCGTCGCTCTACAAGCTGTTCGGTGACGGCACGAGAATCACGATTCTGCACGCCCTGGAACTGCACGAAATGTGCGTCTGCGATCTTGCGGCTCTGCTCGGCGTGACGAAATCCGCGGTGTCGCATCAGCTCAAGGCGCTCAGACTGGCGAATCTCGTCAAATTCCGCCGCGACGGTCAGGTGGTGTACTACTCCCTCGCCGACGATCACGTGAAGGAGATCATCGACATGGGTCTGGAGCACCTCAGGGAGTGACATCCCTCTTTTTTACTCCGAAAGTTGAATGTTTGCTCAACCAATCAATTAACGAGGTGGCTTTATGAGAATTACCTATCACTTGAAGGGACTGGACTGTCCGAACTGCGCGGCGAAAATCGAAAAGGAAGCCGGTGCCATTGCAGGCGTAACGCATTCGGAAATGAATCTGATGCAGCAGGAACTCACAGTCGAAGCGGAATCCGACGTGGGACTGCTGGAAAAAGTAACGAAGATCGTCCACTCCCATGAGCCGGATGTCAAGGTGTCGGCAGCATCGGGTGAACACCGATCCCACGGGCACAAAGACGAATGCGGCTGCGGTCACTGCGGTCACGACCACGATCATGAGCATGACCACGACCATGATGACGACGATGATGACCACGACCACGACCACGGAGACAATGATGGGGAATCTTTCCGCCCGCGCGTGATCCGCATTGCCGCAGGTGCGGCGGTGTATCTCTGCGGCGTCATTCTCGGCGAGCGGTTCGGGATTCTTCCGCACATCCTCATCATCGCGGCGGCGTATGTCATCCTCGGGTACGACGTGGTCATCCGTGCACTGCGGAATCTGTTCCGTGGACGTGTGTTCGACGAAAATTTCCTCATGACGCTCTCGACGGTCTGCGCGTTCCTCATCGGAAGTACCACGGAAGCGGC
>JAFUQY010000413.1 GCA_017472105.1 Clostridia bacterium
AAAGGAGAAACCATCATGGGTAAACCGATTCGTGTAGGACTGATCGGTCTCGGACGCGCCGGATACGGCATGCACCGGATCGAACTGGGAAGAAGACCGGACAAATTCCAGTTTGTGGCGGTCTGCGACGAAATTGAAGAACGCACCAAAGCCTTCGCGGATGAATTCGGAAGCCGCACATACACCAGAGTGGAAGACCTGATCGCCGATCCCGAGGTGGAGATGGTGACGGTTGCCACGCGCTCCTGCGACCACTACCGTCACGCGGTCATGGCTCTGGAGGCCGGAAAGGATGTCCTGATCGAAAAGCCCTTCGGCATCCGTCTGGAGCAGGCACAGCGTCTGATCGAGCTCGGCAGTCAGCCTGCGGGTCCCCATATCTACATGAGACACAACCGCCGGTTCGAGCGCGGCTTTGAGCTGGTGAATCAGATCATCGACTCCGGCAAGCTCGGCGAGGTTTACGAAATCCGTCTGGCGCGCAATGAGTACAACCGCCGCTATGACTGGCAGACCCTGCTGGAATACGCGGGCGGACACCTCTTCAACTGGGGTTCCCACATCATCGACCACGCGCTCCGGTTCTGCGGCGGCGACTACAAGGATCTCTACACCAACATCAAGCACGTTGTGGCTGCCGGAAACTGCGAAGACCACGCGAAGCTCGTGTTCACCGGCATCAACAACCGCATCGTCGACCTTGAAATTTCCTACGGCGTCGCACTGCCCACTCCCGAGTACATCGTTTACGGCACACGCGGCACCATGATCGGCGGCAGGGACAATCTGCATCTCCGGTATCTCGATCCCGAGCATCTGCCCGAACCCATCGCAGCCGATCCCGAGACTCCTCCGGCAGGATGCGACGCGCTCAATCCCGGATCGGCACGTGTATCCCGCAACCCTGAGGTTCTCGTGTGGAAGGAAGAGGATGTCGCCATCGATTTTGACGGCACCGAGAGAATGTGGGACGCACTCTACGATGCAATCCGCAATGGCGTGCCCTATCCCGTGACCCTCGAGCAGGCGGCAAAGGTCATCGAGGTCATCGATATCGCCAAGGCGGGCACCGTGTTCGAGAACGTGGAGTTTGATCTGTAAGGCGTGTGATAATAAATGGAGAAATTAAATTCACGCACTGCCGAACTGATGAATGCGAGGTTCGGAAAGGACAATCTGATTGCACTGGCAACCACGGACGGGATGTTTCCTGCAGTACGCGCGGTGAATGCTTATTATGAGAACGGCGCGTTTTATGTGATCACCGATGCACGATCCAACAAAATGTCACAGCTCGGACAGAATCCGAATGCTGCGATCTGCGGTGACTGGTTTACAGCGCACGGAACAGGGGAGAATCTGGGGTGGATTGATGACCCTGCAAATGCTGAGACTGCCCGAAAGCTGAAGCGGATTTTTTCGGAATGGTATGACAACGGGCATATTGATGAAGAAAACAGGAATACTGTAATTCTGAGGATCCGCCTGATGGATGGAATTCTTTTTCATCACGGCGAACGGTACGAGATCGATTTTTCGGAATGAGTACAAAAACGCCGGCAACAAAAGTAGTAATTCAAAAATCTTACATCAAGGAGAAACAACATGGCAAACGAAATCATCAAGGGCATGGGCTTCCACCACGTGGCTCTCAAGGCTGTGAATTTTGAAGAATCCCTCAAGTTCTTTACCGAAGGTCTCGGCATGAAGTTCTACACCCAGTGGGGTGAAGGCGACGGCAGAATCGCTATGCTCGATCTCGGCGACGGCGGTATTCTGGAGCTGTTCGCAGGCGGTGCACAAGGTCCCAACACCAACTACATCCACTTCGCAATGAA
>JAFUQY010000414.1 GCA_017472105.1 Clostridia bacterium
ATCAGATATGAACGAAAGATGAGAATTCCATGAGAAAAAGGTGCATCCCGAAGAACACACCTTATTGATTCAATAGACCCGCGCGCCGTCGGCGAAAACGATCAAGGGAGCGGCTGCCCACGGATGGAACAGGCTCGTATTCCACTTCTGATCCTTGCCCCATGCCTCAAACGTCGTCGTCGCACCTTCGCGGAGCATGTTTTTCCAGCATCCGTCGTCCAGTGTCAGCTCAACGGCAAGATCCCGCCGTCCGTGCTTCACCAGTGCCGCGAGCGCGAAATACGCCATGTACACGCCCACCGAGGTCAGCCGTTTTTCCATGATGAAGTCGATCAGACGCTGTTTCCGTGCCTCATCCTCCGTGCCGATTTCAAACAGCAGGGGCAGGATATTCGAATGCGCCGCGGAGTGGGTCAGGCTTCCCCAGTCGCAGTACAGTCCGGTTTCGGGATTGTAAAACTCCCGCACGAACGCCGCCTTCACACGCGCACTTTCTCCCGTCACCGGCATGCCGAGGATGGTGTACAGTTCGTCCATGGCGTCGAGGAATCCGCACCAGAAGGCATTCAGCACATTGTGCACCCCGTCCCCGATCGGCTTCGGAAGCGGGAAATCGTATCCGTCGCGCAGATTCGCGGGCCAGTCGACGAGGTTCCACTTGTCCTTCACCCCTTCGATCAGGCCGTCCGGACGCATATACTGCCGGAAATAGCGGTAAATACCGGTCATGGCAGGCTCAACGTCCCGCAGGAATCCGATATCGTGATCGATCGCGTACACGAAGCACGCCTGTGCCGGAATCTGAAGGGAATAATCGGCGATTTCCTGCATGAGTGACCCGTTTGACACCGCCATCAGTCCCTCGCAGATGAAGGACGAATGACAGAATTCGCGGATCGCCTTTTTCATCATCGCCGTGTCCCCGGTGAGAATCGCGTGGGATCGTCCGCTGATCGAAACGTCGCCGGCATACTGCCCCTTCTCGCGCGTCGGACAATCGACATAGCACGCCAGCACGCCGTATTGGATCGTGTTTTCGCACAGCCTGAGGATATCGCGCATCTCATCGGGCACATTTTCATACGACGCCCGCTTCTCAAACGGATAATGCCGCACCGAGAACTGAATCAGGTGAATATCCGCGCCTTCGGGATAGAGAATCTCCGCGTACCGGAACGCCTTGTAGTCAAACGGCATGAAACAGTCCGCACCGCCCGAGAGAATCCATTTGTCCTCATACCGGCAGTTGCACCGCATCTCATACCGCACCGAGCCGTCTTCGTTCAATTCTTCGCCGTACCGCACAGTCACGCAGTCGCCGGATTTGCCGACACCGGTGACAGTCAGCGTGCCGACCATTTCCTGACCGAAGTCAACGCGTACGCATCCGGGCAGATTCTCGCGCTTCACGGGATACACCCCTTCAGCCGCAAGCTGCTTCGTCGGCTGCTTCACGAAGGTGTAGTCCGCATGCTTCTTTTCTGCGGCGTAACTCCATGCGGAATCGTCGAAATCCCCGCTGTAAAAGCCGCGTTCCGGTGCACGGGAGTCGTACTGCTCAGCGTACTGTGTCTCGTATCCGATGCGTCCGATCGCGGTGTATCCGGTGTGGGCGGCGCATTTCCACGTTTCGTCCGTCGAAAGCACAATCGCCCCGTCCACTTCCAGCTCACAGCAGAGCATCGAGCGAAGATCCGCCGACACCCACACGCGGTTCACAAGTCCCTGATAATACTGGTGCACCGCGATGACCTTCCAGCCGGCAAGCAGAAATTCCGTCACGTCGATTTCATTGTAGTAGTACGCCGACGGATAAGCGGGTGCGGGTCCTTCGGTCACATACGCGCCGTTGATCCGCAGTTTATAGCAGTCATCCGCCGTGATCCGGAGCACTGCGCGGTTCTTTTTCGCGTCAAACGCCGGCAGTGTGAATTTCTTCCGGAACAGGGTATGCCGGTTTTTCAGCTTCTCCGGGTGAGAAGGCTGCTCATACGCCGCGTGCTCCTTGTGCCACACGTTCAGAGGCGCCAGATCCGCAAAATCCGGGTGGCAGATCGGTGTTGCTTTCATACGTTCCCCTTTCACCACAGCTCGTCAAGGAGCAGGTAGTACCGCATTTTGTCCTCATCCATCGGCTCACCGAGCGCGTCAAAGAGCATCGCGGGATCGTATCCCTCTCTGACAGGTCCGCCGAAGACGCCGCCGAGGTTGTTTTTCAGACTTTTCAGCCCGAGCGAGATATCCCGGTACCGGTCCGCTGTGCCGCAGTGTCCGAGATCGAGGAATCCGCTGACCCTGCCGTCATCGAGAAACACATTCGGCAGGCAGTAGTCCCCGTGGCTGAGAACGCAGTCTTCCTCCGGCTTGTTTTCCTTCAGCCAGTCAAGCAAGTGCCGCGCCGACGGGAATTCACACCGGAGATCATCCGGCTTGTCGTCCCAGTCGATCGTGTCAATCCGGCTTTCCGCGTCGCGCAGTTCGTTGTCCAGCGAAAAATCCGTCAGATCACCGGAAACGGGCGTGTTCCAAAGCATCGTCAAGCCCTCGGCAAGTCCCTTCACCAGTGCGGGAACATCGTCGAGATACCGCGCCGCGCAGGACATCTCACCGTCGAGCCGCGACATGACGACATACTCCCGCCCGTTTTCCGATGCACGGCACAGCACCTCCGGGACAGGGAGTTTTCCGTGAAGCTGTTCCATGACCCGCCATTCGTTCACGGACGGGGCGGCAGTTTCGCTGATTTTCAGCACACAGTCGTCAAAAATCAGGACCTCGGACGCGGAAAGCCC
>JAFUQY010000415.1 GCA_017472105.1 Clostridia bacterium
CACGGAACAGGTTTACTCCGGCGCGTTCCTGATGAATGCCGGTCTGAACCTGTCGAAATACCCTCGCAGCACCGGCGACAGCTTCACGCTGCATTTCTACGAAGTGAAGTAAGAACGTGCGGTTCAATGCAGAATGAATCGCCGGATGTTCCGTCAGCAGAAGCAAAGTAACTCCAAACGCGCCGTAGGCTGAGTTTACCCAGGTAATCCAGTGACGCTAGCGCGACTGTTAGTGCCCGAAATACCCACATCTCGCCGCCGCAAGGCTGAGTTTACCGAGGGAAATGAGTGTCCCTTACAATAAAGGAAGATCGCTCCACCCAAAAACTGTACGGGTATGGCGCCCGCGGCGGGCATTTTCAAGGGGAACGCTTGAACGGCCGAGATCCCTAAGAGCCCGGACGCGGAGGGTTCTTAGGCGCCCCCGCGAGGGTATAAATTAAATCTGAAAAGCGGAGCTTTTCTACCAAACCCATCAAACTGAAACTTTAACCCCAACGAAATACAAGGAGGTCAGACATCCCATGTTTATTTCCGACTACCGCAATGTCACCCTCACTTCCGGCTTCTGGAAGATGAAGGAAGATCTCAACCGTGACGTTACCATCGACGCCGTCTATAACCGCTTCGACGAAACCGGACGCATCAAGGCGTTCAAGTGCGACTGGAAGGAAGGCGATCCTCAGCAGCCCCACTTCTTCTGGGACTCCGACGTCGCAAAGTGGCTGGAAGGCGCCGCTTATATCCTCAAGTCCAATGACCGCCCTGACCTGACCGAAAAGGCGGAGTGGATCATCGATCAGATCGAAAAGAATCAGGGCGAGGACGGATACTTCAATATCTTCTTCACCGTTGTACAGCCCGAAAACCGCTTCAAGACCCGTGACTGGCACGAGCTCTACTGCGCAGGTCACCTCATGGAAGCCGCATGTGCGTACTATGAAGCAACCGGCCGTGACAGAATGCTCAAGCTCATGGAAAAGTACGCTGACTATATCTGGCAGGTATTTGTTGAAGAAAAGTCCGCGAACTTTACCACGCCCGGTCACGAGGAAATCGAGCTCGCGCTGTACCGCATGTACCAGACCACCGGCAAGAAGAAGTACCTCGATCTGTGCGAATTCTTCCTTGAAAACCGCGGTCAGCCCGACAACAACGAAGCGCAGATTTTCGAAGCCGCTCACTACGCGCAGAGCCATGCTCCCATCCGCGATCAGCATGAAGCGTTCGGTCACTCCGTGCGTGCAACCTATCTCTACTCCGGTATGGCGGATCTCGCAGGCGAAAAGCACGACGAAGCTCTCCTTGCCGCATGCCGTGACCTCTTCGACGATATCGCGCTCCGCAAGATGTACGTCACCGGCGGTATCGGCTCCACGAACATCGGCGAAGCGTTCACGATTCCCTACGACCTGCCCAACGCACATGCATACACCGAAACCTGCGCCTCCATCGGCATGATGTTCTTCGGCAGCCGCATGTTCCGCATCGACCCCGAGCATCCGTCCAAGTACCACGACGTCGTTGAACTGGAAATGTACAACGGCGCGCTGTCCGGTCTGTCCCTGTCCGGTGAGGAATTCTTCTACGAAAATCCGCTGGAGATCAATCTCGTCGAACGCACCCGCATCACTGCAACCAAGCACCGCGAGCACTGGCCGATCACGCAGAGAGTCAAGGTCTTCGGATGCTCCTGCTGCCCGCCGAACATCAACCGCGTTCTCTCCTCCATGGGCAATTACTTCTACGCGTACGACGACGAGTCCGGTGCGGTTTATGTGAACCAGTTCGGCTCCTCTGTTTTCGAAAAGGACGGCGTGAAGGTCACTGTGGAAACCGATTACCCGAACGACGGCACGGTGAAGATCACCTCCAATGCCCCCGTTTACGTGAGAATCCCCGGTTGGTGCCGCAACTTCAAGACCGACAAGCCCCACGTCATGGTCAACGGCTACGCGAAGTTTGACGCGGGCGAAATCACTGTCGAGTTCGAAATGAAGACTGAGCTGATTGCAGGCTCCGTGAAGATTGTGAAGAATCTCGGCAAGTGCGCTGTCCGCCGCGGTCCCGTTGTTTACTGCGCGGAAGGCTGCGACAACGACGGCGACGTACATACCCTGTACATTGACCGCGGTACCGTTGCTCAGGCGAAGGCGGAAACCTGTGACAAGTGCGGTCTGAAGGTGCTCACCCTCGACGGCTTCAGACGCGTTGACGTCGACACCGACAGCCTGTACACGCCTCTCGAGGAAAACTACGTTCCCGCCGTTGTGAAGATGATCCCGTATCATGCATTCGCAAACCGCGGCGAAACCGACATGCTCGTCTGGATGAATTACAGATGATTGCGGGATAGTACTCCCTGAGTTCAGCAATAAACAAATAACAAAACACCGTGATTTCCGCACTGGATTTCACGGTGTTTTTTGCTGGTTTATTCGGTTTTTCCGTCAAGGAGTTCGTGCACATATTCCACGAGCATGTCGTACCAGTAATCCTCGGGTGAGAAATACCGTGCGGTGCCGTGGTAGTAGACGTTGAATTCCTCGCCGAACTCCACGTAAACGGCTTCTTCATCGGACTCCGGGCATGCGGGAGATCGGATAATCACATCCCGCGAATCCGCTTCCATGTCAAACTCCTGCACCTCGGGCGAATATTCTTTGAATTCCTCCAGAAAATGGTTGATCTTCTTCCCGATATATACCGTTAACTGAGCATTCATGACGCTTCACCTCGATTCCATAACTATGATCTCTTCTCTATAACAATAAAGGCACCGCCGGAACGATGCCTTGTTGTTTTCGGATTTACTTCGCGTAGTCGATTGCGCGGCTTTCGCGAATGATGTGGACCTTGATCTGTCCGGGGTATCCGTCCATGTCGTTTTCGATCTTCTTGGCAATATCGCGGGCCATGATGGTCATCAGGTCGTCGTTTACTACATCCGGTTTTACCATGATGCGGATTTCGCGGCCTGCCTGAATTGCGAAGGACTTTTCTACGCCGTCAAAGCCGTTTGCGATTTCTTCCAGCTTGGTGAGGCGCTTGATGTAGTTTTCAAGATTTTCGCGTCTTGCACCGGGACGAGCTGCGGAGATGGCATCGGCAGCCTGAACGATGAGAGCCGTAATGGACTGCGCTTCCACGTCGCCGTGGTGAGCTTCGATGGAATTGATGATTTCTTTGGATTCCTTGTACTTCTTCGCGATTTCGACGCCGAGCTGTACATGGGAGCCTTCGACTTCCTGCGTGAGAGCCTTACCGATGTCATGGAGAAGGCCGGCACGCTTTGCAACGGTGCTGTCAACACCGAGCTCGTCCGCGAGGGCACCTGCGAGGAGGGCAACTTCAACGGAGTGAGCGAGGACGTTCTGACCCATGGAGGTACGGAACTTGAGTCGGCCGAGGAGCTTGACGAGTTCGGGATTGATTCCGTGGATACCGGTATCGAAGGTAGCTCGTTCACCTGCCTGCTTGATGGTAGCTTCGACTTCGCGGCGGGCTTTTTCGACCATTTCTTCGATTCTCGCGGGATGGATGCGTCCGTCGGAGATGAGCTTTTCGAGAGCGAGACGGGCAACCTCGCGGCGAACGGGATCGAAGCAGGAGACTGCGATGGTTTCGGGCGTATCGTCGATGATGAGGTCAACGCCGGTGAGGGTTTCGATGGTGCGGATGTTGCGGCCTTCACGACCGATGATGCGTCCCTTCATTTCCTCGCTGGGGAGGGTAACGACGGAGACGGTGATTTCGGAGACGTGGTCTGCGGCGCATCTCTGAACGGCAAGAGCGATGATTTCGCGAGCCTTATCGTCAGCGACGTCCTTGAACTGCGCTTCGAGTTCGGTGATCTTCTGCGCCTGTTCGTGCTTGATTTCGGATTCGAGCTGGCTGACGAGCTTGCTCACGGCTTCTTCCGCGGTCATGCCGGCAACCTTCTGGAGGGTTTCGTACTGTTCGTCCTTGAGCTTTGCGATCTGTTCGTTGAGCTCGGTGGTTTCCTTGAGCTTCTTGGTGAGGGATTCGTCCTTCTTTTCAAGAGCTTCGGTTTTGCGGTCGAGGATGTCTTCCTTGGAGGCAACGCGGCGTTCCTGACGGGTCAGTTCACTGCGTCTTTCATTCAGTTCGAGCTCAAAAGCGTTTTTCGTCTGAAGAATTTCTTCTTTTGCTTCGAGCATTGCTTCTTTTTTCTTGGTTTCGGCAGACTTGATGCCGTCTTCGAGGATCTTGCGTGCCTGCGCTTCCGCGGAGCCGATTTCAGCTTCAGCGGTCTTCTTGCGATGCATATAACCGACGACGCCGCCTGCTACGAGGCAAACGATACCGGTGATTACTGCTGTGATAATGGTGGTAGTCATCCCGCACCCCCTTTTGTCTGTGGTGATTTTTTTCTGCATTGGTTTTTTCCTTTTTCCTTTTTCGCGTTTGCGTGTTGGGCACCGTCGGTTTTCCGGGGCGCCTTTATATGGAATTTTGATGTGATATGTCGCCGATATCGTCCTTGCGGTGGGATATGAAAAACATACTACTTTATATTATATCGCTTTTTGGGTGTAAAGTCAAGATACTACGAAAAAGTTACGGGGGTATGGGGTGGTTTTTGTGAGGGTTTTGGGGTTCGTCTTACAGACGGTTGGAGGTTGACCTAAAGCGTTAGGAATCTGTATTGTAGAAAAGCTCCGCTTTTCGAATCTTATTTGTAACGCCTGCGCGGCGGGCGCGAGAACCCTCCGTTGCCGGGCTCTCGATTCGGCAACCAGGAGTGCCTGGACCCAATGCCTCCGGCGGGCGGGGGATTTGACAACGTGAAGCTGTGATTCTAAGCGATCATATCTTATCGCAAGGGACACTCATTTCCCTCGGTAAGCTCAGCCTGCCGGCGGCGAGACGAAATCGCATGTGGCTCTGACAGTCGCGACGCGTCACTGGATTGCCCGGGTAAATTTCAGCCTGCGGCGCAAACTGAGATTTCCTTCCGGCGATGCTCCGGGACGCCACCCTTAACAAGCCTTCCCCGTGCAGTCGCTTGAAATTTCAACTGCACAAACGCAGCCGGGGAAGGGGGACCGCGTGATTTTCCTAAGAAAATCGCGTGGTGGATGAGGCGTGAACCAACTCTGCTGCGGCACAAACTCCCGTTTTCACACAAATTTCCGCCCCTTCATTCTGAATTCTGCATTACGCATGAACGAGCTTCCACGCGTTCAGCACCACAATCACCGCGCCGACGATGGCAATCAGCGGTTTTACGGGGATTTTCCGGCAGAGCCATGCGGCAATGGGAGATGCTGCGACGCCGCCGAGGATGAGCCCCACGGTTGCGGGAAGTGCATCTCCGAGGGAGCCGATGGTGAGAAAGAATGCGGCGCTTTCGGCGAGGGTGACGAAAAATTCCGCGGTATTCACGGAGCCGATGGTGGTTCTCACGTCACAGTCCGCGGCTACGAGGGTGGAGGTGACAACGGGACCCCATCCGCCGCCGCCGATGGAATCGCTGAATCCGCCGATGAGGGCGAGCGGGTAGACGGCTTTCCCGATTTTCCGGGGCTGTTTTTTCGGTTTTTTGAAGGCTTTTGCGAAGATGACGGCGCCCATGATGATGAGATACACGCTGACGACGGGGGATATCACGCTGTCGTCGAGGCCGGTGAGGAGGTATGCGCCCGTGACACCGCCGATGACTCCGGGGACGATGAGGCGGATGAGGAGGCTTCTGTCGATGTTTTTCATCGTGAAGTGCGACACCCCGGACGCGAGCGTGGTGAAAATCTCAGCGGTATGGGTACAGAAGGACGCCATCGCTGAGGACTGACCCATGGCGCGGAGCAGGGTGCTCGATGACACGCCGTACGCCATACCGAGGGTGCCGTCGATGAGCTGGGCGAGAAATCCGCAGAGAACGCAGATGAGAAAGGTCTTCATTATACGGTTATCCTTATGAAAACGATAAGTGATACTGTATTATAGCATTCTGCCGCGCACAATTGCAACGGATTTTCGCAGAACAGGTCGGAATGATACAAATTTTTATCGGAAATTTCACACAACGGGCGGAAAATGTGGTATAATTAAATTTCAGATTGTTTATTTAAGAAACTGAGGCTTGACATGGAAATTATCAGATATCAGAATTTCGACGAAGAGCGCGCGCTGTACGGGGTACGGGATGTGACGGTGGCGGAATGCACCTTTGACGGACCCGCCGACGGGGAATCCGCGCTCAAGGAAGCGGCGCATGTGACCGTGGAGGACTGCACGTTCCGTCTGCGCTACCCGTTCTGGCACACGCGGGATTTCGTTCTGCGCCGGAGCACGATGACGGACACCTGCCGGGCACCGCTCTGGTACGCGGAAAACGGCGTGATCGAGGACTGCACCGTGGAAGGTGTGAAGTGCCTGCGCGAATGTGACGGGATGACGCTGCGCCGGATGACGGTGAAATCCGAGGAGTTCGGCTGGCGGTGCCGCGGGCTCACGATTGAAGAATCGGACATGGAAGCGGTGTACTTTCTGTTCGAATGCCGGGATGTCACGGTGAAGAACCTCACGATGCGCGGGAAATACTCCTTCCAGTATGTGGAAAACATGACGATTGAGGACTCCGTGCTCGACACCAAGGACGCATTCTGGCACGCAAAGAACGTGACGGTGAAGAATTCCGTCGTGAAGGGCGAATATCTCGGCTGGTACTCGGAGAACCTGACGCTCATCAACTGCAAAATCAGCGGAACCCAGCCGTTCTGTTACTGCAAGAACCTGACCCTCATCGACTGCGAAACGGACGGCTGCGACCTCGCCTTCGAGCGCTCCACGGTAAACGCATCGGTGAACGGTCACATCGTCTCGGTCAAGAACCCCATCAGCGGCAGAATCACAGCGGACTCGATCGGGGAAGTGATAAGAGAGTTTGCGTCGGACTGCGTTGTTGAAGTGAGAGAAGAGTGAAGAGAGAAAAGTGAAGAGAAAAGGAAAATTTACTTCGGAAATTGAATGATCAAAACGTGCGGTTTTAGGCTGAAGTTCAGCTTTCGACCGCACGTTTTTTGATTATTTGACGTAATAGCCGCTGCGGAAGCCGGGGTAGGGATGGAATCCGCATTTCTCGGCGGCGATGATCCGTTCGGGGGCATCAGGTGAGACGCGTGTGACGATTTTTTCGCAGTCGAACGGGGCGAAGAGGGTGTCCGTGAGCATCATCAGCTCGGTAAGGATGTCGGTGGTTTCGTATTCCCGGCGAAGATCAATCCGCAGAACGCCGTGGATGGGCATGTTTTCCGGCTTGAATCCCGGGAAGACCTCGATGGTACCGATGGCTCCGGATGTTTCACGGTCGGTGACGGTATAGCGTATGAAGCAGCGTTCGCGGTATTCTTCAAGCCACCGTTCGATTGCGCCGCGTATTTCGTCCCCGGTCTGCATCCCGTAGCCGTAATCGCAGTTGTCAGAGTTGTATATCGTCGATTGTGTGGGTTCCCGGTAACACGCCAGCAGATCCGCCGCATCGCCGGGAGTCACAAGGCGCAGGGTGAATCGCACGGTTTCGTAAGTCGGGCAGTTGTCAAATGGATTCATGCGGTACCTCCGTTTGTGTGGTGTTGAGGTGATTATACCACAGTCAGAACAAAAATTCAATACAGGAAACAAAAATTCGATAAAATCCTGTAAAAAAGATATCGTGCAGGTATTTTCTGACGGAGACAAATCAAAACGTGCGGTCGAAAGCTGAACTCCAGCCTCAAACCGCACGTTTTCCTGATTCAATTTCCGAAGGAAATTTACCTTACTTCTTCCTTTTTCCCTCTTCCTTCTTACTTCTACTTATACCGATACCTGTTCCCGGCGTGGCGTATCTTCTTCTCCCGTCTGCCAGCCTGAATCAGGACGTACAGCACCGACAGCACCACAACAGCGATGACGGTGCCGCGGAAGAATCTGCCCTCGGAGAACGCCTGCACGCGCGAGAGGAAGTAGAGGAATTCGCTCCGCGTGATGCTTGAGGTCGTGATGAGTGAACAGCTGCCCAGAATCTCGTCGCCGTAGAGGACGGTGATCTGTCCGCATTCCATGCCGGCTTCGACGGGGGCGTTCAGGCTTTCGTCATAGGTGTTGTAGCTGTACCGGATGTCCTTTGAGATATCCACCGATGTGGGCAGGTACACGCTCATGCTCTCGGACGGCACAAGGGTCACGTAGTCGATCGTGGAGGACAGCGCGACGGGGATTTCGCAGATCATCCTGTTCTGGGACAGCACCTGTGTGTAGTCGTACGCTTCGAATGCCCAGTCGAACATGGAGATCGCGTTGACGTAGTTGTAGAGCTCGTCGTCATCGGAGTCCGCACCCAGCACCACGGAAAGGTAGGTCAGCCCGCGTTCACCGTCCTCTGCAACCGCCGCGATGCAGTAGCCGCCCTGCGTTGTCGAGCCTGCGTTCATGCCGACTGCCTGGCTGTACTTGTAGTCCACGCGGTAGTAGTTGGAGATGAGACAGTTGCGGTTGTAAATGGTGCGGTAGTCGCTGATGTTGGTGCCCTCCATGACGTACTTCGGGGTCGATGTCATGTCGATGAAGCCCGGGAGGGAGTAGGCGTACTGTGCGATCAGGGCGGTATCCCGTGCGGTTGTCACCTGCGCGTCGTTGTGCATGCCCGTGGGGTTCATGTAGTAGGTATTGTACGCGCCGAGCCATGCCGCTTTCTCGTTCATCATGGCAACAAACGCCTGCGTGGAGCCTGCGGTGCCGTGCGCGAGGATGATGGCGGCGTCGTTCGCGGAATTGACGAGCATGCAGTAGAGCATCTGCTCAACGGTGACGCTCTCGCCGAGGTAGAAGCCGATCCGGTTGCCCGCGACCTCGTCCAGCATCGCCTGTGTGACGGTGATTTTCGAGTCGAGCTTGCCTTCAAACGCTTCCATTGCCACAATCGCGGTCATGATTTTCACCGTGGACGTGGGATAGACCCGCTCGGCGGCGTTGTATTCGAAGAGGATGCGGTCGTTTTCGAAATTGTACAGCAGTGCCGCGTCACAGTTCGAAATCGGCGGCGTATCCGGAAGCGGTTCATCGTCGGCTGTGACCGGGACTGCGAGGGTGCAGAGGGTCAGCAGGGTGAGAAATGCCGCCGTGATCCGGTGGAAAAGGGTTGTTTTCATGTGAAGTTTCATGGATTTCATTCTGTTGCCGCCCTCCGTGTCGTATGTTCGATGCGGGCATCACGGATTCGGGCAAGACTGGCACGGGCTGTGTCCTCGTCCGCTTCAATCTGGCGCCGCAGCTCGTCCACGGAGTCGAATTTCCGCTCGGGACGGATCATTTCGCACAGCGATGTGGTCAGCGTTCTGCCGTAAAGGTCGCCGGAGAAGTCGAAGAGGTAGGTTTCCAGCGTCACGTCGTTTGTGTCGTCGTTCACGGTCGGACGGGAGCCGAGGTTGCAGACGCCGCCCTTTGTCACGGTTACGCCGTCCTCATCAAACGTCACGGTGCAGCTGTAAACGCCGTAGGGCGGAATCAGTCTCCCGGACGGGATGCGCTGGTTGACGGTGGGATGGCTGATGGTGCGCCCGATCTGCCTGCCGTGGAGGATTTCGGATGTGTACGAGAGCGGTCTGCCGAGCAGTTTTTCCGCCAGCGGGAGATCCCCGGCTTTGACAGCGTTTCGGATTGCCGTGGAGGACACCGTCATGCCGTCAATGGTCAGCGGCGGAACCACGGAGCAGAGAATGCCGTTTTTCTCAGCCATGGTGCGCATGTCTTCCGCGGATGACGACGCTCTCACGCCGAACCTGAAATTGAATCCGCAGACGACGGCGTGTGGATGCAGGGACATGACGCAGTCCCGGAAAAACTCCTCGCCGGTGAGGGAGCGGATGGCTTCAAAGTTCTCGGTGAGGAGCAGATCCGCCCCGGCTGATGCAAAAGCGGCGCATTTTTCGGGGAGGGATGTGATGGTGTCGGATGTGCGCCGGTCGATGACCCATACCACGACGGGGCGGTCTTTTGCGATGGCGCGTGCTTCTTTGAGGAGGGAGAGATGCCCCGGATGCACGCCGTCGAAGCATCCGAAGAGGATCACGGAGCCGTGCGGGACAGTATGATATTGTGCGTTGGTGAGAGGATACAGTTCCATGATGGCTCCTGATAATTCAATAAACTCAATAAACTTTCAGTGCAGAAAACGCGGTTTTCGCTTCAGATTTTTTGTTTTCAATAAACCTTCAATGCAGAAAACGCGGTTTTCGCTTCAGATTTTTTTGTCTTTAATAAACTTTCAGTGCGAAAACCGGGCATACCTTCGTGCAGTAGCCGCAGCGGACGCATTTTGCGTCATCGGGAACGGCGCGGAGCTTCGGTTTTTCTTCCGTGATTCCGGCATCCGCGGCAAAGTCTCCGGCGAAGTCGTAGTGCGCTTCCTCGTCGTCATCGGTGACGGGCATGAGCGTGAGTGCACCTTCGCCGCAGCGCTTGACACAGGCTCCGCAGCCTTCGCAGTATTCTTCGACATGGAGGGTGCGGTGCTTGCTGCTGAGGCGTTCGCGCATGCCGTCGGAGAAGCTGCCGTTTTTCAGCAGGGCGATGTTTGCGTCCACTTCGTCGAACGACTGCATTCCGACCGCGGCGGCATCGATGTACGGCTTGTCCAGAACGAACCGGAGCGCGTCTTCGGCATTTCCGCTGAGATGTCCGCCGCCGAGGGCTTTCATCGCGAAGATGCCGATGCCCATGCCGTGCGCGTCAGCGAGAACGGATGCCATATCGGATTCCGTCCCGTCCGCGATGCCGATGCCCGCCATGTTGTACAGGGGATGGCATACGTCGGGATCAAAGCCGTTGTTTTTCAGCCGGATCAGCCCTTTGACGAGCGCGCAGTGATGCGTGGATGCCCCGACAGCGCGGATGATGCCCTTCTCGCGGCATTCAAACAGGTACTCGAGGGCGTCCCAGTGTCCGCGCAGGGTGTCGTAGGACTCCTGTTCGTGGAGCATGAACACATCAATCACGTCGCGGTCAAGGGCGGTGCGTGCTTCCTCAACGGCTGATACGGCAAGCTCACGGCTCCACGCGTAGGTTTTCGTCGAGACCATGACGTCGTCGGGAGACTTGCAGCGGTCCAGCGCGGCTTTGATGATGTGGTAGTTTTCGTAGTACTGTGCTGTGTCGATGAAATTGAGCCCGGAGTCGAACGCATACGCGAGGACGGCGGCACCTTCGTCAACAGGCAGATTCGCCTGCATCGGCGAGACCGTCAGCGAACCGACGGCGATCTTCGATACAGGCGGGAGACGGGGTGTGAGGACACTTGTCGGGATGCCCATCACAGACCCAGATATTCCTTGAGCATGGCTGCCATCAGCTCTTCCCGGTCAATTCTCCGGATCAGGCCGCGGGCATTGTTGTGTCTGGGGATATAGGTGGGTTCTTCGGTGAGAATGTAGCCCACGAGCTGGTTGATGGGGTTATACCCCTTTTCGCACAGCGCATCGTAAATTTCGCGGAGAAGCATTTTTCTCTCGCGGTCGCGTTCTTCTTCACGGATGGAGAAGGTGATTGTTTTATCCATGGGGTTACCTCCAAATAGTAATTAAAGAATAAAGAAGAAAGAATAAATAAGAAAGAAGAAATGGGTGCGGGCTGTATGTTATTCTTCCCGACTTTTATGCATTTCCGCATGCATTCTTCCTTATGCATTCTGTATCAGCCGACGTACAGGGGATATTTTTCGCAGAGCTTGGTGACTTCTGCGCGGATATAGTCGCGGCTGGCGTCGAAGTCCTTTGCTGCGAGACCGATCAGGTGGGCGAGGGTTTTCATGTCCTCTTCGACGAGACCGCGGCTGGTCACTGCGGGAGTGCCGATGCGGACGCCGCTGGTGATGAACGGGGACTGGGGATCGTTGGGGATGGCGTTCTTGTTCACGGTGATGAGAACGTCGTCAAGGCGATGCTCGAATTCCTTGCCGGTGAGATCAAACGGTCTGAGGTCGCAGAGCATGAGGTGGTTGTCCGTGCCGCCGGAGACGAGATTGAAGCCTTCCGCGAGGAGACCATCGGCGAGAGCCTTGGCGTTCTTCACGATCTGCTCCTGATATGCCTTGAATCCGGGAGTCAGCGCTTCGCCGAAGGAAACTGCCTTTGCCGCAATCACGTGCATGAGCGGGCCGCCCTGTGTTCCGGGGAAGATCGCCTTGTCAATTGCCTTCGCGAACTCTTCCCTGCACAGAATCATGCCGCCTCTCGGACCGCGGAGGGTCTTGTGGGTGGTCGTGGTTACGATGTCCGCATACGGAACGGGAGAGGGATGGAGACCTGCCGCAACCAGACCCGCGATGTGAGCCATGTCAACCATGAACAGCGCGCCGTTTTCGTGAGCGATTCCGGAGATTCTTTCAAAGTCAATGACGCGGGGATATGCGGATGCGCCGGCGACGATGAGCTTGGGATGGTGTTCCTTCGTGAGGCGTTCCAGCTCGTCGTAGTCGAGGATGCCGTTGTCGTCCACGCCGTAGGGGATGAAGTTGTAGTTCTTGCCGGACATGTTCACGGGGCTGCCGTGGGTGAGATGTCCGCCGCACGCAAGGCTCATGCCGAGAACGGTGTCGCCGGTGTTCAGAAGGGCAAAGTAAACTGCCATATTCGCCTGTGCGCCGCTGTGGGGCTGAACATTCACGTGATCCGCACCGAAGAGCTTCTTTGCTCGCTCGATTGCGATGGTTTCCGCCTTGTCGACGACGGCACATCCGCCGTAGTAACGCTTTGCGGGATAGCCTTCCGCGTATTTATTGGTAAGCGGGCTGCCCATTGCGAGAAGAACCGCCTCGGATACGACGTTTTCGGAAGCGATGAGCTCGAGCCCGCCGCGCTGACGTGCAAGTTCCTCGGCAACAACCGCGCCGATTTCGGGATCAAAAGTAGCAAGGGTCCTGACCATTTCGTTGACTGCCATAATGAAAAACCTCCGTAGGGGCAATGGAATACGTAGTTGAGCAGAGGAAAATTTCCCTATATAATATTATAGCAGTTATTTTGTGAAAAATCAATAGGGCAGAGGCTGTACGGACGTAATTTAATGAAAATTTGTTCTGCGGGGTCATCGGCAGGTTCAACGCCGGAGGTGCGGTTTGGATTTTTTCGGCGGTTACCCGCAAGGGGCAACCCTACAAAAGTGCACGTTCCGTCAACAGAACCAGAGAAAACCAAACCGCGCCGCAGGCTGAATTTTATGTGGCAAATCCAGTGACGCGTCGTGACTGTCAGAGCCCGAAATGTCACAATCTCTCCGCCGCAGGCTGAGCTTACCGAGGGAAATGGGTGTCAGAAGCCCTGAAGGAAGATCGCTCACC
>JAFUQY010000416.1 GCA_017472105.1 Clostridia bacterium
ATGGATCAAAGCGGAGCGTTTCGTGCCTCCTGCTTTAAAAAGATACTTTATTATAGCATTTCGCTGTGCAAACTGTCAATAGGATAAGATAGATTTTATAAAATTTTCTCCGCTGACGGAAAGAGAAACTTGTACCGCGGACGCCGGTCCCTACGAATAATTCCGTTTATCTCAGGTTAATGACATTGGAGTTAAGCCACGACCTACGAGGCGGCTGTCAACACATTTCTTCTTTCAGCCGTTTACGGCGCATCAGTACGTCGGGGAATCGAGTCTCCAGCCGGCGTCGGTTTTCACCAGTCTCAGCTCAACGTCAAGTGCGCGCCCGTCCATCGTCGTGGGAATTTCCACAGTCACAACGTCATCGGCTTCATCGAGAATCTTCATGCCCGCGAGATCATACTCCCGTCCGAGCGGGATTGCTTCCTCGGCGAGATTGATCCGCGCGGTCAGAATGCCGTCCTGTTCGAGATACATCGCGTAGACCGCAGTCGTGGTATATGCCTCCTCACCGCCCTCGTTGAAGGTCGCGGAAATGCCCGAGAACGCACGCTCAAAGAGATATTCCGCATAATCCGCCGTAAATACCTCCAGCGTCGCCTCGCGGATCTCGGTTTCGTTCGCGTAGCCGCAGTCCGGATCGACCGGGTGGTAGTTGATCGCCTCGATATCGGAGTCAAACATGCCGTAGAACTCTTCCACAAGCGCGTTATCATCGGCGAGGGGCAGTCCTTCCCCGAAGTAGATCACGTTGAGCGCATGGGATTTCGGCAGCAGCTCCTCCAGTGCACCGCGGATTTCGTCCTCGGAGTACCGGCTGCTGCCGCAGGATGCAACTGAAAAAGCGAGAAGCAGGGAAGTCAGAATTGCCGCTAAAACTCTGTTTTTCATGATTTATTCTTCCTCATCCATGCCGAAATCGTCGTCGTCCGCACCGTCTGAGTCTTCGTTTTCCGCAATTTCTGCGATTTTGTCCATTGCCGCGCCGTCGTCTTCGTCATCCGCTTCATCGGACACAGGCGCTTCTTCTTCCTCAGCCTTTGCGAGAACCGTGAAGTTTGCGAGCTTCGTGTCATCCGCCATCTTCATGACGATAACGCCCGCCGCCGCTCTGCCGTACATCGGAATGCCGTCGGAGGGTGTGCGGATCATGGTTCCGTTGTCGGTGATGAGAAGGAGGTCCTCGTCTTCCTTGACGACAGCGATGCCGCAGACAGCACCGGTCTTGTCGGTCACCTTTTCGGCGATATTGCCCTGGATGCCGCGTCCCTTCGCTTCAAATTCGTCGGGGGACATTCTCTTGCCGAAGCCGCCTTCGGTGATGACAACCATGGCGTTTTCATCCGACCAGCCTTCGGTCTTCTCGAGGATGCACGCACCGGCAACGCTGTCCCCTTCTCTGAGGGAAATGCCGCGGACGCCACGTGCGGTTCTGCCCATCACGGACACGCGGTTTTCGTCAAATCTTGCGCCGAGACCGTCACGCGTCACGATCATGACGTCGCTTTCGCCGTGGGTGAGTGCCACAAAAATGAGGTCGTCGCCCTCGTCGAGGTTCAGTGCGATCTTGCCGCCCTTGCGCTGCATCTTGAATTCCGCGAGCTTCGTACGCTTGATGACGCCCATGCGGGTGACCATGACGAGGTAGTTGTTTTCGTCGATATCGCCGTCGAGGTCGGGCACGGACAGCATTGCGGTGATTTTTTCTTCATTCGTAATCTCGATCAGGTTGATAAGGTTGGAGCCCTTCGCGGTTCGTCCGGCTTCAGGAATGCGGTACGCCTTGAGCGCATGCACCTTGCCGGAGTTGGTGAACAGCATGAGGTAGGAGTGGGAATCCGCCGCCGCAACCCGCTCGATGTAGTCTTCTTCCTTGGTCGCCATGCCGATAACGCCGCGTCCGCCGCGTCTCTGTGCGGAGTAAACGTCGGAGGGCTGGCGCTTGATATAGCCGTCATGGGTGAGGGTGATGACCGCGGTATGGCGTTCGATGAGGTCCTCCATGACGATTTCGTTTTCGGCTTCCTCAATGGTGGTACGTCTTTCATCGCCGTACTTCTGCTTGATTTCGAGCATTTCGTCCTTGATGATCTGACGGATTCTGCCCTCGTCCGCGAGAATTGCGCGGTATTCGCCGATTGCCTGATAGAGTTCGGCGAGTCTTGCTTCGACCTTCTGGCGTTCCATGCCGGAGAGTCTGCCGAGGGTCATCTGCACGATTGCCTGCGTCTGCTCATCGGACAGCTCGAACCGTACCTTGAGGCGTTCTCTCGCTTCGTTGGTATCGGCAGAGGAGCGGATGATGGAGATGACCTCGTCAATGTTGTCGATGGCGATTTTGTAGCCCTCGTTGATGTGAGCTTCGCGCATTGCCTTGTCGAGATCGTACTTGACGCGTCTGGTGACAACGGACTGCTGATGCGCGATGTACACGTTGAGGAGCTGGCGGAGATTGAGAATCTTCGGCTCGCCGTTCACGAGGGAAAGCATGATGACGGAGCACGTGGACTGGAGCTCGGTATATTTATAGAGCTGATTGAGGATAATATGCCCGTTTGCGTCCTTGCGGTAGTCGATAACGATGCGGATACCCTTTTTATTGTCGGTTTCATCGCGGATTTCGGTGATGCCCTCGATCTTCTTTTCGTGGAACTGGGTCGCCATCGCCTTGATGAGCTCGGACTTATTGACCATGTAGGGGATTTCGCGGATGATGATCTGGTTGTGTTCTTCATCCACTTCCGCCTTTGCGCGCACCATGATGCGTCCGCGTCCGGTGGAATACGCTTCGTAGATGCCTGCGGTACCGTAGATGCCGGCGCCGGTAGGGAAGTCGGGACCCTTGATGCACTGCATGAGTTCGGAGACGCCCGCATCGGGGTGATCCATGAGGTAGATGGTGCCGTCGATGACTTCGCCGAGGTTATGGGGCGGGATATTCGTTGCCATACCGACCGCGATACCGACCGCGCCGTTGACGAGGAGGTTTGGGATTCTCGCCGGGAGAACGGAGGGTTCGCGCTTGGTATTATCGAAGTTCATGTCCCATTTGATGACATCCTTATCGATATCGCGGAGCATTTCGTTGGTGATCTTCGCCATTCTCGC
>JAFUQY010000417.1 GCA_017472105.1 Clostridia bacterium
AGTCGAACAGGGTTCCGTCGAAGTCCCAGATATAGTTTTTGTATTTCATGATGATTGGTTCCTTTTTCGTTACCGTTTCCGCTGGAGCTCCGCGATGCCGGAGGCAAGATCTTCGCACAGGGCGTCGATGTCCTCCCGCGTGTTCGTGTGGCTGAGACTGATGCGGATAGCGGAGTCAATGTCGTTCTGGCTTGCACCGAATGCTTCCAGCGCCGCGCTTTTCTTCTTCGAGTTTGCGGCACAGGCTGATCCGGCGGAAACGTACACCTCACGTGCGGAGAGGTAGTTGAGCATGGTCTCGCTTCGGATGGATGGCAGAACGATGTTCACGATGTGATCCACGCCGCGCACAGGCCGGTTGATCTTCACGTCCAGTGTGCTGAGCCTGCCGTCGAGGTATTCCCTGAGCTCATGCACCGCCGCGAGGTTTCCGTCCAGATGCGCGAATTCTTCCTCAGCCGCCGCAGCGAACGCCGCGATGGAGACGAGGTTTTCCGTTCCGCTGCGGAATCCGTTTTCCTGACCGCCGCCGGGCATGACGGGAACGATATTCTTCCGCTTGATGACCTCGGCGGAGATGTAGAGCGCACCCGCACCGCGGATCGAGTGGATTTTATGCGCGCTGAGCGTGAGGGTATCGACTCCCAGCGTTTTCGGGGTGAATTTCGTTTTCATGTACCCCTGCACGGCGTCACAGTGAACGACCGCGTCGGGGAATTTCCGCTTCACGAGGGATGCGGCGGATTTTACGTCGTACAGTGCGCCCGTTTCGTTGTTGACGAGCATGAATCCGGCAAAAATCACAGGGGACTGCACGTTCTCCAGCGCATCCGCGAGGAAATCAAGGTTCAGCGCACCGCCTGCCGTGGGACCGCGGATGACGGCATATCCTTCCTTTTCGAGTGCCTTTGCGGGTTCATCCATCGACGGATGCTCACCTGCGGACAGAACAATCGTGCCGGGGCTGTCGGGATTGCGCTTTTTGGCACGGGCACAGCCAGTCATCGCGATGCTGTTGGCTTCGGTGCCGCAGGAGGTGAAAATCACGAGATCCTTCGCGAAATTCGCCATGCCGAGGGTCTTTTCCACCTGACGGCGGGATTTTTTCAGAAGTTCCTTTGCGGCAAGCCCCATGCCGTGCACAGAGGACGGGTTGCCCCAGACCTCCATTGCCTCCCGTGCCGCCGTCATTGCCGCAGAGGATGGCTGAGTCGTCGCCGCGTTGTCGA
Source organism: Clostridia bacterium (assembly GCA_017472105.1). The sequence goes on from JAFUQY010000417.1 coordinate 1,230, forward strand.
GATAATGTGTCATGTTACTTGATAATGAGATAACCGAGCATCTCGTTGACGTCATCGGTGTGGGTATCGAAATTCTCGGGCAGGGAGGTGTAGGTGAAGAGGTAAACGGTGGAATTCTTCACGCACGCGACCTGCATGATTTTGTAATCGAACTCGCCGAGGGTAGCGGTGTAGATGTACTTCTTCGCGTACAGATCATTGACGGTCGTGTTCTCGGAGGATTCAAGGACAAAATTCTGGAACACGGACTGGATTTCGCTCTGATTCAGCTCCCACCATTCGTCAACGGTGGTATCGGTGTATTCCAGCTCCCACGCCATCACGGAAACGGAAGACGGATCGGCAGCGGAATAATACGCACCGGCAGCGGCAGTGGAGTAGTCCACAGTCCAGTCATCGGGCACGTAGAAATAGAAGTCAGCCGCCTCATCGGACGCAGTCATGAATCCCGCCGGCGCGGAAAATTCACCGTCATCGGTGCCGCAGGATGCCATGGACAGCGCAAGTCCCGCGAGAATGCAGCAGAGGATCAGCTTGGTGACAATATTTTTCATGATGTTGAGATTCCTTTTTTGAGTTAAAAATACGGTACATTATAGTATATTGCAAATCCCATGAGGATTCAAGGGATCATTTGTAAATAAACGAGAATTGTTAGGTAGAAAACGCTCCGCGTTTTCATCGATTTTATGCCCTCCGCGGGCGGCGCGAGAACGAGGTATTCATCTTCGATGAAACCTAGTTGCCGGGCTCTCGATTCGGCAACCAGGAGTGCCTGGACCCAATGCCTCCGGCGGGCGGGAGTTTTAACAATGTGCAGCTGTATAGCAAAGCGAACGTATCTTACTGCTCGCGTCACTGGATTGCACGGGTAAACTTCAGCCTGCGGCGCATTTACTTTGAACATCGGCTGATGTGCCGTACGGCTGGGTTTAGCCGGGAAACTGAGTGTCATTTGGTAACTGTCAGTGCCCCGTCCGATTCCGTCTCGCCGCCGCAGGCTGAGCTTAACGAAGAAACCGAGTGTCCTGTGCGATAAAGGAAGATCGCTCAACCCTACGACTGCACGGGTATGGCGCCCGCGGCGGGCATTTTCAAGAGGAACGCTTGAACGGCCGAGATCCCGCACTTTCATCAAAGATGAAAGTGGTAGCCCAGGACGCGCAGGTTTCATCGAAGATGAATACCTAGTTCTTAAGCGCCCCCGCGAGGGGCAAATTAAATCTGAAAAGCGGAGCTTTTCTACCTTATATATCTTAAATACTTTAAAATACACTTTAAATCCTCTCCGGAATATGTTATAATGTATTATAAATTTCATTTAAAATTATCCCTATCCCCATGGAGTGAAAACTATGCTGAAAACCAAAATCGTCTGCACCCTCGGTCCTTCTTCCAATTCCACCGAAATGATCGAAAAAATGGTGGAAGCCGGAATGAATGTGGTACGCCTCAATTTCTCCCACGGTACGCACGAAGAACACGGCGAGGTCATCAAGCGCATCAAGGAAGTCCGCGAACGTATGGAAGTACCGCTTGCCATCATGCTTGACACCAAGGGTCCCGAAATCCGGCTCGGCAGATTCGACGGCGGACATGCCATCATCGAAACCGGATCCTCCTTCACGCTCGTGACCACCGACTGCCTCGGCGACAGCACACGCGCGTATATCACCTATGCGGATCTTCCCTCTCAGGTGCAGGTCGGCGGACGGATTCTTCTCAACGACGGCGCCATCGAGCTCATCGTCGAGGAAACCACCGATACCGAAATCCGCTGTTCCGTCAGTGCGGGTGGTGAGATCCGGGACGGCAAGGGCGTGAATGTGCCGAATGTGCATCTGAAAATGCCCCATCTTTCCGCAAAGGACAAGTCCGACATCCTCTTCGGCATCGAAAACGACATCGACTTCATCGCCGCTTCCTTCATGCGCTCCAAAGACGACATCGTCGGCATGCGCAAGTTCGTGGACTACAACGGCGGGCACGATATCAAGATCATCTCCAAGATCGAAAACCTCGAGGGCATCGAAAACTTCGACGATATCCTGAAATACTCCGACGGCATCATGGTTGCGCGCGGAGATATGGGCGTCGAGGTCGCGTTCGAGCGTCTGCCCGGTCTTCAGAAGCGGTTCATCCGCAAGTGCTATCAGGCGGGCAAGATGGTCATCACCGCGACACAGATGCTGGAATCCATGATCGAGCACCCGACGCCCACCCGTGCGGAAATCTCCGACGTTGCGAATGCTGTATTCGACGGAACCAGCGCCGTCATGCTCTCCGGGGAAACCGCAATCGGCAAATATCCGCTCCGTGCCGTCCGTGCCATGGCGAAAATCGCGGAACAGGCGGAAAATGACGCCTTCACGATGCATGCATACGAATCCATCGGCTACGATATCGACAACACCGACGTCACCAACGCTCTCTGTGACGCGGCATGCACCACGGCGTCCGACCTCAACGCGAAGGCGATCATCACCCTGACGACTGCCGGAACGAGCGCGCGCCGCATGTCAAAATTCCGTCCGACTCAGCCCATCGTTGCGGCAACTCCACGCGTGAAGACGTTCCATCAGCTCGCACTTTCGTGGGGCGTGTATCCCGTCCTCGCACTGACGCAGGATTCCTCGGAAAAGCTGTTCCGCCACGCCGTGGACTGTGCAAAGCAGCTCGATCTCGTATCCCCCGGCGATCTCGTGGTCATCTCCGCGGGCGTACCCGTTGCGCTCTCGGGCAATACGAATCTTCTCAAGGTTGAAACCGTTCGCGGAAACGACTGAAACCGCCGGGAGAAGAGATAAGAGAGAACAGAGAAAAGAAAAGGAAGGAAATTTTCCATGAAAAAATTCATTTCCGATATAAAATCCATCGCTCCGTCGTACGGCAGTATCCCGTTCTGGAGCTGGAACGACAAGCTGGAAGAAAACGAGCTGCGGCATCAGATCCGGGTGATGAAATCCCTCGGGATGAACGGCTTCTTCATGCATGCGCGCGGCGGACTGGAGACGGAATACCTCTCCGACGAGTGGTTCGACTGCATCAATGTCTGCGTGGACGAGGCGAAAAAGCTCGGCATGGAGGCGTGGTCGTACGATGAAAACGGCTGGCCCTCCGGCTTTGCGGGCGGTGAACTTCTGAAAGACAAGGCAAACTTCGCCCTCGCCATCGAGCAGAAATCCGGCGCCTATCCTCAGTCCATGGAGGACATCATCGCCGTTTATAAAAAGAACGCCGACGGCACGTTCACGCATGTGACCTCCGACTATGGATGCGAGGAATACCTCATCCTGTATAAGCGGTACGACGAGAGCTACGTGGACACCCTCGACGGTGAGATCACGGACAAATTCATCGCGGCAACGCACGAAGCGTACAAAAAGCGCGTGGATGCCGCAGAATTTTCCGCTGACGGCGCGATGCCCGGCTTCTTCACCGATGAGCCGCAGTACTACCGCTGGGGCAATCCGTGGTCGAACACGCTCCCGGCTCAGTTTGAGAAAGCGTACGGATATTCCATCTACGACAAGCTTCCGGCGGTCTTCTTCGACTTCGACGGTGCTGACAAATTCCGCTACGATTACTACTACCTCATCCACAAACTGTTCATCAACAACTGGGTGAAAAAGGTTTACGACTGGTGTGAAGCGAATGGTGTATCCCTGACCGGACATGCAGTTGAAGAATCCTCCCTCAGCGGACAGATGATGTGCATCGGCGGGTGCATGCCGTTCTATGAATACGAAACCATTCCCGGCGTGGACTATCTCGGGCGCGGTGTTCAGGACGACGTTTCCTTCAAGCAGCTCGGTTCCGCATGCGCACAGCTCGGGAAGAAGAAGGCACTGTCGGAAATGTTCGCGTGCTGCGGCTGGGACGTGTCTCCGAATGAACTGAAGCGGATCGCGGATGTGCAGTATGCCGGCGGCGTGAATCTGATGTGCCAGCATCTCTATCCGTACTCCGAGCGCGGTCAGAGAAAGCGGGACTATCCCCTGCACTACTCCGAGCACAATCCGTGGCAGGCCGAGCTTGCGGATTTCAACGCATACTACAACAATCTCGGCGCGGCACTTGCTCAAGGCACGGAATACGCACCGGTTCTTGTGATCCACCCGATCCACGGCGCATACTGCAAGTATAAAAAGAACACCGACTCCCTCGGCGAGATCGAAGGCAAATTCTTTGAGCTCTCGCGCTATCTCGGACAGAACCAGATTCCCTACCACTACGGCGACGAGTGGATGATGTCCCGCATGGCATCCGTCGACGGCGCGAAGATCAGGGTCGGTCTGTGCACCTACGACACCGTTGTCGTGCCGTTCACGTATTCTCTCGATGAATCCACCGTTGTGCTTCTTGAAAAATTCCGTCAGAACGGCGGCAGAATCGTGCGCTTTGACACCGTTCCTGCATACATCGACGGTGAGAATGCAAACGGTCGTCTCGACTGGCTGAACGACTGCGCCGGACGCGAAAGTCTCCTCGACTGCCGTGACGCCGTGATCGAAAAGGACGGCAGAAGCATCCCCGAGATTCGCAGGATGACCCGTCTGCTTGAAAACGGCGACCGCCTGACCTACATCACCAACATCAGCGGAAAAGAGTTTGAAAACGTCATCGTGACACTCCCTGCCGGAAACTGGGCAGAGCTTGACATGCACACACTCGAGCTGAAGCCGCTTGCTGTCTCAAACGACGGCGGCAGAACTTCCGTGAATCTCATCTTCCGCGACTCCGAATCCCACGTTCTCGTATGCGGTGAGGATGTTCCCGCCATGACCGCAAAGCAGCCCGCACTGCCGACGGAATTCATCCCGGTTCCTCGCACGGTTCGGCTCACCGAAAAGCCCGCGAACGTCATCACCCTTGATACCGCTTCCCTCTCCAAGGACGGCGTGAATTATGAGGACGCACTCTCCGTCTACGGCATCAAGGACAATCTTCTCAGACAGCGTTACGACGGCGCGGCATACCTGAAATTCACTTTTGATCTCGACTATACACCCGCGACTCTCAAGGCGGTACTTGAACCGATGTACACGCGCGTCACCGTCAACGGCACGGAAGTGACACCCGACAAAAACGACTGGTGGTTTGACAAATCCTTCGCGTCGGCAGAAATCGCACATCTCACGCACCCCGGCGTGAACGAAATCGTCGTGGAAGTGAGCCATCACCAGCGGGATTACGTCTACTACGTCCTGTACAGCGGCGTGTCCGAATCCCTCCGCAACTGCCTCGTCTTTGACGTGGAAATCGAACCGATGTACCTCGTCGGCGACTTCGCGGTGCGGTGCAATGGCGTCTTCACGGATGGCCCGAGATACTCCACCCTCTACGACGGCACGTTCAGCCTTGTCGCTCAGCCGGATGTCGTTCCCGCACAGGATGTTGTCCGCGGCGGATTCCCCTTCTACGGCGGAAAACTCGCGACCGCGTTCGATTATGACTATCAGGAAGGCAAGCCCACGACCCTCGCGCTCACCGGACGCTTTGCAACAGCGGAAGTTTCCGTCAACGGCACACCGGCGGGCAAGATCATGTGGAACCGCACGCTCAATCTCGGCGGACTGCTCAAGGAAGGCAGGAACGAGATCGCCGTGACCATGTGCAACTCGATGCGCAACGCGATGGGTCCCCACCACCGTCACGATCCCGAACCCTACGGCGTCGGCCCGGGTACCTTCTCCTTTGAAAAGGAATGGAACGGCCGGGAATGCCGCGGTTATACCGACCGGTACGCGTTCGTGAAGTTCGGTCTGAAAAAGTAAAGGAGCTTTATATGATTACCTGCTTCGGTGAAACCATGCTGCGGCTGTCTCCTCCCGGTGCGTACCGGATCGCACAGGCGCAGTCGTTCGATATCGTCTTCGGCGGTGCGGAATCAAACGTCGGCATCGCACTTGCCAATTTCGGCGAAAATGTCCGCTGGGTGTCCAAAATGCCCGAAAACGAAATCGCGGACGCCTGTCTCTCGTGGATGCGCTCCTTCGGGATGGATGTCTCGAAGGTTGTGCGCGGCGGGAAGCGTATGGGCGTGTTCTTCCTCGAAAAAGGCGCGTCTCTCCGTCCGTCGAAGGTCATCTATGACCGCAAAGGCTCCGCGATTTCCGAGGCTCAGCCGGCGGATTTCGACTGGAAACGTATCCTCGACGGCACCGATGCGTTTTTCTTCACCGGAATCACTCCCGCAATCGGCGAAACTTTGCCCGGGATCACCGCGGATGCACTCGCCGTCTGCCGGGAGAAAAAGATTCCCGTGTTCTGCGACATCAACTACCGCCCGACCCTGTGGACTCCCGAAGAAGCCGGCCCGACCATGCAGAAGCTCATCCGGGGACTTGATACCCTCGTCGCGAATGAGGAACATGCCGATCTGCTGCTGGGCGTGAAATCCGATCTCACAGGGGACGACAAGCTCCGCGATATCGCAGAAAAACTCGCTGAAACCTACGAAATCGGCCGCGTTGTCCTGACCCTCAGACAGAGCCATTCGTCCGACGACAATACCGTATCCGCCGTGATGTACGACAGCCAAATCGGTGAATTTGTGAAGTCGAAGGAGTACCGCGTGCATATCGTTGACCGTGTCGGCGGTGGTGACGCACTGTCTGCCGGGCTGATTTACTGCACAAAACAGGGCATGAACGCGCAGGATACCATCGAATTTGCGTCCGCGGCAAATGCCCTCAAGCATTCCATCCACGGTGACGCCCTGATCGCAACTGCCGCCGAAGTCGCACGCCTCGCGAAATCCAGCGACGGTACCGTACGGATGATTCGGTAATGCGGAATGAATGAGCGGATGTGCGGTATGCGAAATGCAGGCTCGGCTGGAATTTTCCGGCGGGAGGATAATATCCTCCCCTACAATAAATTCCGTCAACCTCCACGGCGCGCGTGAGCCCGGATCAGAAACAATTGAAGTAACAAAATCGCTTGATCGCGTCACGGCTACTGTGAGCAGGGTCTCGGCGGTCCCTGCGAACTCGCGAACGATTTTCTGATAGTCAGGACGAAACCACTCGGCAACGCACCCTCAAATACAATCTGCACACACATCCGTGGACAAGCAAATTAACAATCCAAACTGCACGTCGTCAATAAAAAAATCCCCCTGAAGCTGACGAACCCATATCAACTGCCTCCCCGTAGAGCACTGCACTTCGTCAGTCGAAAGTTTTTGCGGAGCTTTTTTCAAAAAGCGACCGTATCCCTTCCAACTACAAAATTTCGGAGAACAAAATCACCATGTACATCTTAGCAACAGACTATGACGGTACCCTGAGCCGGGGCGGTGTGTCCCAGCGGAATAAGGATGCCATCCGCAGATTCCGGGAAGCCGGGAACCTGTTCGGCGTTGTCACCGGGCGGGACTATTATATGTATAATACCCTCGTTGACAACGGTACCGAGTTTGACTTCATTCTGCCCTTCAACGGCGGGATGACGATCAATACCAATGGCATCGTCACGGCGGATTACCGCGCTCCCAATGACGAGAACATCATCTACGAGATTGCGGAAATGATGCGCGACTACGACAGCTGGCTCGGATGCTCTGTCTATAAAACCCACTATACCTTCCATCCCCATCATCCCAACGGCGGACGCTCCTGCCTGCCCATGGAGTATTCCTTCGCTATCCCTTCCTTCAGCATGCTCAATACCGGATGCACCACTTCCGAAAGAGCCGCTGAATGTGCCGCCCGCGTCAATGAACGCTTCGGTCATATCGTCACCGCACTCCAGAACGGCTCCGCTGTCGATTTCCCGCCCCGCGGTATCGATAAGGGTGAAGGCGTCGCACGGTATGCCGCTGCCATGGGCGTTCCCACGGAAAATATCTACTGCGCCGGCGATGAAATGAACGATATCGCCATGATCTCCCGCTTCCATGGATGCGCCGTCGAAAATGCACGGCAGGAAATCAAGGACGCCGCCGAACATACCTACGCCGATATCGCCGAGATTATCGATACCATCTTATCGAAATGATTTTTGGGCTCTCCATTCCCACAAATTCCTGTTGCATAACATCCAATAATGTGTTAAAATGGTAATATGCGTTCCGGTTATCGGTACTGACAGCCGGAGCAGAATACAATAAACTGAATAAGGACGGTCATTTATGGATTCCATTCTGGATTTTTGGCATCAGATGACGGCGAATCCGCTTCTCTTCATCGCGGTTACAATGACGCTCGGCGTGATTCTGGTAAACGGCTGGACCGATGCACCGAACGCAATCGCAACCTGCGTTGTTACCCGATGCATGCCGCCGAGAGCCGCAATTCTGATGGCAGCAGTGTTCAATTTCCTCGGCGTGTTCGTAATGACGCTTGTCAATGCCGCAGTTGCGGAAACCATTACGAAAATGGTGGACTTCGGCGACGACCCCGATCAGGCAATCATCGCTCTGAGCGCGGCGCTGTTCGCTATCGTTCTCTGGGCTACCCTCGCGTGGGTGTTCGGTATTCCCACCAGTGAAAGCCACGCCCTCATCGCCGGTCTGACCGGCAGTGCCATCGCGCTCCACGGCAGCCTCAGCGGCGTAAACGGTGCCGAATGGGTCAAGGTCATCTACGGTATCGGCATCTCCGTCACGCTCGGCTTCGGTCTCGGCTGGCTCGTCTGCAAGATCGTAACCCTCCTCTTCCAAAAAGCAAACCGACCGAAAACCGAACCCTTCTTCCGCGGCGCGCAGATCGTAGGTGCGGCTTCCATGGCATTCATGCACGGCGCACAGGACGGTCAGAAATTCATGGGCGTTATCCTGCTCTGCGTCTATATGTCCCAGGGTCAGGCACTTCCCTCCGATATCCACATCCCCATCTGGCTCATGGTCGTATGCTCCGTGGTTATGGCTGCGGGTACGGCAATGGGCGGCAAGAAAATCATCAAATCCGTTGGTATGGATATGGTCAAGCTGGAAAAGTATCAGGGCTTCTCCGCGGATATTGCAGCGGCGATTTCCCTCCTGTTCTGCTCGGTATTCAGCCTTCCCGTATCCACCACACACGCAAAGACGACTTCCATCATGGGCGTCGGCGCCGTGAAGCGTGTTTCCGCCATCAACTTCGGCGTCGTCAAGGAAATGGTGCTCACATGGGTTCTCACCTTCCCCGGATGCGGCCTCGTCGGCTTTATCATGACGAAACTGTTTATGTTTATCTTTACCTGATCGAAAGGATGATTGAAAATGGCTAAGGGCGATAAATTCTATTTTGATAATTTTGTGGCATGCGCGGAGCTTTCCAAGAAGGCCGCGTCCTATCTGGTAAGCTGTCTGGAAAACTATGATCCGAAGAGCATCGAAATCATGCTCGTGGAAATGCATAAGATCGAGCACAACGCGGACATGAAGAAGCATGAGATGAACGAAGCTCTCGCAAAGGCGTTCGTGACTCCCGTTGACCGCGAGGACCTGGACATGCTGAGCCAGAACCTCGATCAGGTCACCGACGAGCTGGAAGAAGTCATGCAGAAGTTCTACATCTACAACATCCCGTCCGTGATTCCCTCCATGGTGGAATTTGCGAAGAATCTCGTCAGATCCTGCGAGCTCCTGTGCGACCTGATGGCGGAATTCGAAAACTTCAAGCGATCCAAGAAGATCCGCGATTACATCATCAAGCTCAACGACGTGGAAGAAGAATGCGACAGACTGTATCTCAAGTCCATGCGGGAGCTGAATACCAATCCCGCAGACGTGCTGACCACGATCTCCCTGCGTGAAATCTTCGAGTGCCTTGAAGCCTGCGCCGATGCCTGCGAACACGTCAGCGAATGCGTCGGCTCCGTTATCATGAAGAACACCTGATGAACGCGGAGATTGACAGCGAAACTCCTTGACAATCCCACCGCATCGGTGCTATAATTAAGATGAAAATTATCATATTGGAGGTACACACCAATGGCAAAAGTATTAGTTGAAACCAGCGCACGTCACGTACATCTCTCCGAAGAACATATCAAGATCCTCTTCGGCGAAGGCGCGACCCTCACTCATAAGAAGGACCTCTCCCAGCCCGGTCAGTTCGCATGCGAAGAACGCGTTACCGTTGTTGGCCCCAAGAAGTCCATTCCCAACGTTATCATCCTCGGCCCCGCACGTCCCGCTACTCAGGTTGAAATCTCCCTCACCGACGCCCGTACCCTCGACGTAAACGCTCCCGTTCGTGAATCCGGTGATGTTGCAGGTTCCGGCGCATGTAAGCTGGTCGGCCCCGCTGGTGAAGTTGAAATCAGCGAAGGCGTTATCGCCGCAAAGCGTCACATCCACTTCACTCCCGCTGACGCTGAAGC
>JAFUQY010000418.1 GCA_017472105.1 Clostridia bacterium
ATCAGAAAAAGTATTTAAAAAATATGTGAACGGATTAGCGAATATGCCTAAAGCGCTGGGAATTTGATGTAAAAAAGATCCGCTTTTCGAATGATTTTATGCCCTACGCAGGCGGCGCGGTTGGAGGTTACTCTGTTTCTGTCGACGGAACGTCCGCAAAACCGTAGGGTTGGGGCTTGCCCCCGACCGCCGGTTCCAACAAAACATCCGGCGATGAACCTGCGGCGCGGTTGAGGTTTACTCTGTTTCTGTCGACGGAACGTCCGCAAAACCGTAGGGGCGGGTCTTGCGCGCGCCCGTCGTTAAGTCCAAACCATACATCCGGCGATGCTCCGGGACGCCACCCTTAACAAGCCTTCCCCGTGCAGTCGCTGGAAATTTCGGTTTTACTGACGCAGCCGGGGAAGGTGTCACGGTTTTTTCTCAAAAAATCGTGACGGATGAGGCGTGAATCTCTCTGCCCGCGGTGCATTACGTCCGTGCAGAAACTTCCGCCCCATTCATTCTGCATTACCTCACCGGTACTGGATAAAAATCCAGAAAATCCGCCGAGATCATGCACAGCTCGATGCCGCGATGCATCACTTTTGCCGGATAGGTGTAGTTTCCGTGAATGTGTCCGTAATAACACCGCCGTATGCAGTGCTTCAGCAATACATCCGTGAGCGGGTCGCATCGGAAATCGCCGTAGACGGGCGGGAAGTGCAGGAACACAATCGTCTCGGTCGTGTCGTCCGCGAGTTTTGCGCCTTCGGTGAGGGAGAGCTCCACGCGCATGCATTCCCGGGCGACGAGCTTGGCGTAATCCACGGGCTCCACGGTGTTCTGCTGTTTTTCCTCCGTGAACCAGCCGCGCGAGCCGCAGATGACCTTGTCGTCCACGCGGTATGCGTTGTTGTGCAGGAATTTCACCGATTTCACGCCCCAGCTGTCCAGTGCCTTCTGCATTTTCGCCGCGCTCGTCCACCAGAAATCGTGATTCCCCTTGCCGATGAGCTTCGTGCCGGGCAGGGATTCGATAAACCGGAAATCCGTTTCCGCATCCGCGAGGGAGTCCGCCCACGAAATATCGCCCGGAACGACGACGGTGTCCTCCGGCTTCACGAGCGCACGCCAGCGGGATTCGAGCTTCTTTGCGTGATCCTGCCAGCGGGAGCCGAAGATATGCATGGGCTTGTTTGTGCCGAGCGAGAGATGCAGGTCGGAGATTGCGTAAATCATCTGCTGAAGACCGCCTCGGGCATTTGTGCCGGATCGTACACGTCATGGAAGCGTACGGGCAGGGTCTTTGTTTCCGCGAGCGGTGCGGGTACGGCGGTTCCGGTCTTTTCCGCAAGCAGATCGAGCAGGTCGAAGATATCGTCCGGTTCTGCGATGCCGAGCGCTTCTGCGACTGCGGGTGCGAACTTGTACGGGCTTGCCGTGGATGCGGTGACGGTTTTTGTCATGTCGCCGGTCTCGGCGCGGTATTTCTTCACAGCTCCGGTCGCGACGGCGGTGTGCGGGTCGATGAGGTAGCCGTCCTTTTTGTAAACAGACGCGATGTCCGCCTTGGTTTCGCAGTCGTCGAGGGAATAGCCGGAGAAGAGCGCCTTCACCTTTGCCGTCAGCTCAGCGGGTGCCTGATAGATGCCGTCCGCTTTGAGCGCGTTCATGAGATCCCGGGGCACTTCCGCACCGCCGAGGACTGCGAGGAGCCGCTCGAGGTTGGAGGAAATGAGGATATCCATGGACGGGCTGATGGTCTTGTGGAATTCGCGGCGGCGGTCATACACACCGGTATCCATGAACTGGGTGAGCACGTCGTTCTGATTGGACGCGCAGATAAAGCGGTTCACGGGCAGACCCATCTCATACGCGAGATATGCCGCGAAAATGTTGCCGAAGTTGCCGGTCGGAACGCAGATGTTGATCTTTTCGCCGAACGCGATATCCCCGGATTTGACGAGATCGCAGTACGCGGAGACGTAGTACACGATCTGCGGGACGAGACGTCCCCAGTTGATGGAGTTCGCGCTGGAGAAGAAGAATCCCGCTTTGTCCGCCTTTTCTGCGAGGGATGCGTCGCCGAAGATTTCCTTCACGCCGGTCTGCGCGTTGTCAAAATTGCCGCGGATTGCCGCAACGTAGGTGTTGGAGCCGCCGGTTGTCTGCATCTGACGCTTCTGCATCATCGAGACGCCGTCAACGGGGTAGAACACGCTGATTTTCACGCCGTCGACGTCCTTGTAGCCTTCCAGAGCCGCCTTGCCGGTATCACCTGAGGTTGCAACGAGGATGTGCGCGGTTCTCGTTTCGCCGGTTTTCAGGAGCGCACGGGAGAGAAGACGCGGCATGATCTGCAAAGCCATATCCTTGAACGCGCAGGTCGGGCCGTGCCACAGCTCGAGGGAGTAATTCCCGTCGGACATGGCGTGAAGCGGAGCGGCATAGTCCCCGAACTTTTCGGGAGCGTAAGCGGCGCAGGCATCGGCATACAGCTCGTCGCAGGTGTAGTCGGTGAGGTAGAGGGAGAGAATCTTCGCCGCGCGCTCTTCGTACGTCATGGGGATGAGGGCGTCAAAATCCGCCTTGGTCAGCGCGGGAACGGATTCGGGAATGTACAGGCCTCCGTCCGGGGCAAGACCGGTTTTGATCGCATATGCAGCGGAAACGAGGGCGGGATTTTTCGAGGTATCGCGTGTGGATTTGAATTTCATGGTTTCATACCTGATTTCGTGGGTGGATTTTTATGGGAATTACTTCAGAACCTTCATCATGAAGCGGTACGCGTTGCCGTAGGTGATCTCATCGGTGTTCATGCCGAGTTCTCCGAGCTTTTCGGTCAGCGGAACGAGGTCGCGGATGTCGTGCATGTCTGCGGGAAGATCGGTGCCGTCGAGGTCACAGCCGAACGCGGTGGATTCCGGATGCATGCCGTTGTAGTGTACGAAATGACGGATCGCGTCCGCGGAGGTGCATCCCTTGCCTTTCTTCAGATGCGGCGGGCAGAGGCTGACACCGGCAATACCGCCGAGCTTGACGAGTCTCTCGAAGCGTTCGTCGGTGAGGTTTCTCGTGTGCGGGCATTCGGTGTAGGAATTCATGTGGGTGGCGATGGGGGACTTGCCGTGCTTTTCGCAGAGATCGAGGATTTCGTCAGTCGAGCGGAAGGATGCGTGGGAGATATCGGGCGTGATGCCGACGTTGAGCATTTCTTCCACTGCCGCGCGTCCGAACGGGGTCAGACCTTCCTCGGTGTTGTGAGAGCCGCCGATGATGGTTGCGCCGCCCCAGAGAGGAGTCACGACCCGCACGCCGCCCTCGTAGAGCTGTTCTACGCGTTCGAGATGTCCCGCCAGCATGCGCACGTCCTCGATGGTGAAGATGAACGCGGTTTTGTCGGAGGATTTGTCGAACGCATCAAGCTCGGATGCGGACTGAATCAGTCTGACGCCGTGACGGTCGCATTCGTCGAGCATTCTGCGGCGGGCGCGCCAGAACTGGTTCCAGCCGTCCTCGTCGGATGTACGGGGTGCGGTAAAGAATGCGGTGAGCTGAACGTACTTGTCAAAGCATGCGGATTTTTCAAGGGACACGTGGCAGTTGTTGGAGTAAAGAGACGCCATGGAACCGTAAACCGCCATGGCTGTGTCGCAGTGCAGGTCAAAAAGTTTCATATGCAGTACCTCAGTGAAGGTGAATTTTCGGTTGTCTTAATAGGTTTTCATGTTCTTCCGCCCGAATTTCGCGTTTTTCACGACGGCGTTTTTCATCCAGACAACGTCGGTCACGCGGAATTCACCGGCAAGCGGATCGGCGTAGACTTCAATCACGTCAATGCGCGGGATGCGGGTCTCGTCCGGGTGGGATGCCATGTAGCTGTCAGCTGCGCGGATGAGGAATGCGGATTTTTTCGCGTCCACGGCGGAGGATGGGGAGCCGAACGCGTCGGGATGATCGGGATGGGCACGCCGGGTCTTGACTTCCGCGAATACGAGATACTCTCCGTCCGCGAGCAGGAGATCCACTTCGCTGTGCCCGATGTATAAATTGTGCTGAAGGACGGTGCAGCCCTGCTTCTCGAGCCAGAGCGATGCCGCGTTCTCGCCGAGTCTGCCGAATGCGCGGTTATCCATTCCGCTTTTTCTCCAGAGCCGCCGTCAGCTTTTCCCGGTCGCGCTCGAGGAATCCGAGGAACGATTTCCGGTGAATCGGGCAGGGACCGTGCTCAAATACCGCCAGCTTGTGTGCCGGAGTCGGGTATCCCTTGTGCACGGCGAATCCGTATGCGGGATAGCGCGCGTCCATGTCAAGCATCTGCCGGTCACGGGTCACTTTCGCAAGCACGGACGCCGCCGCAATGGACTGTGAAATCGCGTCTCCGTGTACGACTGTGACGGAAGGAACACCGAAATCGGTCTGCCGGTTGCCGTCGATGAGCACCACGCCGATTTCCATGCCTTTTTCCGCGAGTTTTTCCTTTACCTGATCCGCGGCACGGCGCATGGCGAGAAGGGAGGCGGCGAGGATGTTGGTTTCGTCAATCTCGGTCTCGGTGGCTTCTGCGATTCCGTATGCTGCGGCGGAGTTGATGATGACGTCAAAGAGCTTCTCGCGCTTTTTCTCGGTCAGCTTTTTCGAGTCGTCGAGTCCTTCGATCACGATGCCGTCCGGGAGAACAACAGCCGCCGCAACGACCGATCCCGCAAGAGGACCGCGTCCGGCTTCATCGGTTCCGCAGACGACGCCGTACTGTTTCGCGTAGCCTGCGTCAAAGGTGTAGTCAGTCATGGGAGTTTTCCTCGGTTTTGGGGTCTTCGGGCTTCGCGTCTTTTTGGATCTCGGGCGGGAATTCCAGCGTGATCCGTCCGATTTTCACGTCGCGGAATTCATCGAGGATGATGGTAGCCGCGCGTTCGGTGTTCAGCTCGCCGCCGGAGATGAGGAAGCCGCGCTTTTTCGCAACAGCGCAGAGCAGATCATACGGCGTGCATTCGGTGAGGGCGTCCTTCTCGAGCTTGTAGCGTGCGCAGAACAGATCGGGTGCGATATCGTAGATGCGTTTGCAGAGCAGGGAGGCGAGCTCCTCGGTGTCGAGAATGGCATCGCGGATTGCTCCGGTGAACGCGAGGTTTTCGCCGGTGATTTTGTCGTCGAACTTCGGCCAGAGAACGCCGGGCATGTCGAGGAGCTCAATGCCGATGCTGGTGGTGACCCACTGCTTGGTGAGCGTGACGCCGGGACGGTTCTCGACCTTTGCCGCCTTCTTTCCGCCGAGCTTATTGACGAGGGAGGATTTGCCGACGTTGGGGATGCCGACGATCATGGCACGCACCTGACGCCCGGACATGCCCTTGTCAGCGTAGCGCTTGAGCTTATCGGCGAGGATTTCGCGCACCGCGGTCTGGATGGACTTGATGCCTTCACCCGTGACGGTATCGATGGCAAGTGCGCGGCAGTTGTTTTTGCGGGAGTAGTATTCGATCCATTTTTTAGTAACTGCGGGATCGGCGAGGGAGGCTTTTGTAAGGAGGGTAAGGCGGGGTTTCTGGCTGGTAAGTTTATCGATTTCGGGATTTTTTGAGGATTTGGGAATCCGGGCATCCAGCAGCTCGATGACGATATCCACCTGCGAGAGGTTTTCGGTAATGAGCCGCCGGGTTTTTGCCATATGCCCGGGGAACCACTGGATGGTCTGGGAAGGCATGGCTGTAAACCTGCTTTCTTATTTATTCTTTTTTATTTATTCTTTCTTCTTTAAAATGAAGTTTTGCCTAACGCGTTAGGAAGTTATTGTAGAAAAGCTCCGCTTTTCAATTGGATTTGTACGCCTGCGCGGCGGGCGCGAGAACCCTCCGCAGCCGGGCTCTCGATTCGGCTGCCAGGAGTGCCTGGACCCAAGGCTCCGCCGGGCGAGGGAGTGGACAACGTGCAGCTGTTTTATGGAGCGAACCCACTTTATCGCAAGGGACACTCATTTCCCTCGGTAAACTCAGCCTGCGGCGGCGAGACGGAATCGCATGTGGCACTGACAGTCGCGGGCGTGTCACTGGATTGACCGGGTAAATTTCAGCCTGCGGCGCAAACTATGATTCACTCACGGCAATGCTCCGGGACGCCACCCTCAACAAGCCTTCCCCGTGCAGGCACTATAAAT
>JAFUQY010000419.1 GCA_017472105.1 Clostridia bacterium
CGCTGGGGCAGCTTACCGGGAATCGTCTCTGCGATGGGCTTCAGAGGATCAGCAGCACCGGTAACACGCATTGCGCCATAAACATAGGAACGTCCGGACAGAGGATCCCGGATCGCACCGCCGATACAGGTAGCTGCACCGCCGAAGGGTTCGATTTCGGTGGGATGGTTGTGGGTTTCGTTCTTGAAGAGCAGGAGCCACTTTTCGGTCTTGCCGTCAACGTCCACATCAATCTTTACGGTGCAGGCGTTGATTTCTTCGGATTCGTCGATCTTGGGCAGCTTGCCGTCAGCCTTGAGCGCACGTACAGCCACGGTAGCGAGGTCCATGAGGTTCACGGGCTTGTGTTCGCGTCCGAGGGACTTACGGAGAGCCTTGTAGCGTTCAAAAGCGGCAGAGAGGAGTTCGTCCTCAAACTTCACGCTGTCAATGGTGGTGAGGAAGGTGGTATGACGGCAGTGGTCGGACCAGTAGGTGTCGATCATCTTGATTTCGGTCAGCGTGGGGCAGCGACCTTCGGAGGTGAAGTATTCACGGGTGAAACGGAGGTCGTCGCGGTCCATGGCAAGGCCGTACTGGTCGATGAACGCCTGAAGGTCTTCTTCCTTCATGTCGAGGAAGCCGTCGAGAACAGCAACGTCAGCGGGAACATCGTAGGGCTGAACGAGGGTTTCCTTTTCCGCGAGAGAAGCTTCGCGAGCTTCCACGGGGTTGATGACGTACTTCTTGATCTGTTCGATCTCGTCGGCATTCAACGCGCCTGCAAGGATATAAACTCTCGCGGTGCGAACGGTGGGACGGCTGCCCTGGGAGATGATCTGGATGCACTGGGAAGCGGAGTCCGCACGCTGGTCATACTGACCGGGCAGATATTCAACCGCAAAAACAGTGGAGCCTTCGTCATAGCTGAGGGTGTCGTAGGTTACGTCAACCTGAGGTTCGGAGAAAACGGTGTCCTTTGCGTAGTCGAACAGCTCGGGAGTGATTTCTTCCACGTCGTAGCGGTTGAGAACACGGACGCCTTCCAGGGACTTGATGCCGAGGAAGGAGGAAATATCGGATTTCAGCGCATCGGCTTCAACGGTGAGGCCGGGACGCTTTTCTACATAAACTCTGTAAACCATTTATCTAATCTCCAGTATTTGTCATTCCTGTACGCAGGCAAGAGCACGTGCGCCGATGTCGCTTCTCTTGTATGCATTCGCGAACTTCACGTCTTCGGTCGCTTCGTATGCGTTGGCAACGGCTTCCTTCAGCGTGGGAGCAACCGCAGTCACACCCAGCACACGTCCGCCGCCGGTCACGAGCACACCATCCCTGATCTTCGCACCGGCAACATAAATCTGCGCGCCGTGCTTCGGATTTTCGGGAAGGGTGAGCGGGAAGCCGGAGTCATACTTCTTCGGATAGCCGTCGGATGCCATGATAACACAGCACGCGGAGCCGTTCTTCCACTTCACATCAACATCGGCGAGAGTACCTGCCTGTGTCGCCTTCATGATGGTGAAGAGATCGGTGTCGAGCAGGGGAAGAACCACCTGTGTTTCCGGGTCACCGAAGCGGCAGTTGTATTCGATCACCTTGGGGCCGTCCTTTGTAATCATCAGACCGAAGTAGAGACATCCCTTGAAGGTGCGGCCTTCCGCGTTCATGGCGTTGATGGTGGGCAGGAAAATTTCCTTCATGCATCTCTCAGCAACGTCAGCGGTGTAGTACGGATTCGGTGCAACGGTGCCCATGCCGCCGGTATTCAGACCGGTATCGTTGTCGCCGGCACGCTTGTGGTCCATGGAGGAGATCATGGGAACGACAACCTTGCCGTCGGTGAAGGAGAGCACGGAAACTTCGGGACCTTCGAGGAATTCTTCAATCACCACGCGGTTGCCGGAGTCGCCGAACATCTTGTCTTCCATGATTTCACGGAGTCCTACGTCCGCTTCTTCACGGGTCGCGCAGATCAGAACACCCTTGCCGAGTGCCAGACCGTCAGCCTTGACAACAATGGGAGTCGGAGCGGTCTTCACGTATTCCCGTGCAGCTTCGATGGAGTCGAACACTTCGTAAGCCGCAGTGGGAATGCCGTACTTCTTCATCAGATTCTTGGAGAACACCTTGGAGCCCTCGATCTGAGCAGCAGCCGCTGACGGACCGAAGCAGGGAATACCGATCTCTTCCAGTGCGTCCACACAGCCGAGAACGAGCGGGTCGTCGGGAGCAACCACAGCAAAGCCGATTTCATGGGTCTTCGCGAATTCCACGATCGCGGGAATATCCTTCGCCCCTACATTCACGCATTCCGCTTCGACCATGCCGCCGTTGCCGGGGAGGGCGTAGATTTTATCAATTTCACGGCTTTCGGCGAGCTTCTTGATGATCGCATGCTCACGTCCGCCGGAACCGATTACGATAATATTCATGTTATAGACCTCGAAAGATTAATGGTGGAACAGACGCATGCCGTTGAAGCACATAGCAATGCCGTACTTGTTGCAGCATTCGATTACGTTGTCATCACGAACGGATCCGCCGGGTTCTGCGATGTAGGAAACACCGGAGCGGCGCGCACGTTCGATGTTGTCGCCGAAGGGGAAGAATGCGTCGGAGGCAAGAGCAACACCGGTGATGCCGTCGAGATATGCCTTCTTTTCTTCCTTGGTCAGCTCTTCGGGACGGGTGGTGAAGTAATCCTGCCATACGTCGTCGCCGAGAACGTCTTCGCTCTGATCGGAGATGTAAACGTCGATGACGTTGTCGCGGTCGGGTCTGCCGAGAGTGGGCAGGAAGGGAAGCGCGAGTACCTTGGGATGACGGCGGAGGTGCCAGATGTCAGCCTTGTTGCCGGCGAGTCTGGTGCAGTGGATTCTGGACTGCTGACCTGCGCCGACGCCGATTGCCTGACCGTCAACTGCGAAGCAGACGGAGTTGGACTGGGTGTACTTGAGGGTGATGAGCGCAACGATGAGGTCGAGGATGGACTTTTCGGGAATTTCCTTGTTCTCGGTCACGAGGTTGCGGAGAATTTCCCTGTTGATCTTGTAGTTGTTTCTGCCCTGCTGGAAGGTGATGCCGTAAACATCCTTGGTTTCGATTTCTTCGGGAACGAAGTCGGGATCAATCTTTACGATGTTGTACGCGCCCTTCTTCTTGGACTTGAGGATTTCCAGAGCTTCGGGTTCGTAGCCGGGAGCGATGATGCCGTCGGAAACTTCACGCTTGATAATCATGGCGGTGGTTACGTCGCAGACATCGGAGAGCGCAATCCAGTCGCCGAAGGAGGACATACGGTCGGTTCCGCGTGCTCTTGCGTAAGCGCATGCAAGAGGAGACTCGTCCAGACCTTCGATGTCGTCAACGAAGCACATCTTCTTCATGTCGTCGTCCAGCTTGAAGCCGAGAGCGGCGGAGGTGGGAGAAACGTGGTTGAAGGAGGTAGCGCAGGTCATGCCGGTTGCTTCCTTGAGTTCCTTGACGAGCTGCCAGGAATTGAACGCATCGAGGAAGTTGATGTAGCCCGGTCTGCCGTTGAGGATTTCGATGGGCAGCTCTTCGCCGTTCTTCATGAAGATCTTCGCGGGCTTCTGATTGGGGTTACAGCCGTATTTCAGTTCAAATTCTTTCATTTTATTCATACCTTTCGTTTATTCGGTTAGGTGATCCCTGCTGTATCGCCGGGCGATGGTCTCGTATCTGCCCCGGTAATGCCAGCTGTTTCCGTTTTTGTTTTCGCCGATGATGCTCAGTCCGAGATGGTCAAGCACCGCCATGGATTTCGCATTGTTCTTGTGGGCATAGGCTTCGACAAACTCCGTATCCGCCGGAATGATTCCGACAAGATGCCGGTAAAGCGACGCAAACAGCCCGGTGCCTTTATATTCCTCGCGGAACTGGATTTCCTCCATCATGAACACGCCGCCGCTCACGTAATACTGGAAGTACCCGGCAATCTCGTCGCCGTCCATGAGCAGGAGAATCTGCCGGGGCTCCCTTGAAAGTGCCGGCTTCACACAGTCCAGCCAGTGTGCCAGTCCGGTTTCATAGGAATCTCCCGTGGGCGCGATGGGTTCCATGTTGTCGTAGAGAATCCGGAACAGTGCGGGCAGAATTTCATCCGCTTTTGCTTTGTCGAGAAAACAGATTCTCACTGATTCTTGTTGACGATTCTGGTGTCGGTCTCGCCGGTAGCCAGATCAATATATCTTACAAACAGAGAAACCTTGTTGTCCGCGTTCAGATTGGTCCAGATCAGGTCGGTCAGGGAGTCGATGTCGGTATCGGGCAGCTCGAGGGTCTTGGGTTCGCCTTCGAAGGAGGGAAGCGGATTGCCGTCGCCGTTGTAGGTGTGGATGAACTTCGCACGGCCTGCAATCGGGTTGGAGTACGCATAAGTGAAGCGTTCGCAGGAGGAATCATCGCCTTCCGCGCTCTTGAGGATGGACATTGCATAGTTCATCTCGCCGTTTTCGCGGTGGATGATACCGGAGATGCGGGGCGTAAAGTTCGGCTTGTCGTCTTCGAATTCACGGGTGCGCAGAGCCTGTTCGAAGGTCATCTGCTTGTCCATGAGGTTGTAGATGGTATCGGTCTGGTCGCCGTTGGTTACGATGGTCTTGTTGCCGAGAACGCGTACGGGATAGTAGATGATCAGATGCGGGTCGGTCATCTTGGATTCGTCGAACGCCTTGGTGCGCATTGCGTCTCCTTCGGGAACGAAGACACGGTTGCGGCTGTTTTCGCTTCTGCCCATGATGAAGTAAGCGGTGACAGCCTTCTTGCCGTCCGCGCTCTTGCCGATGATGATGCCTCTGCCGTGGTAAGCGAGGGAATTCAGCTCAGCTGCGATGGTGGAAATCTTCATTTATCTTATTCTCCTTTGATATACACTTTGTTGTCCGCAACGGTGATTCTGCCGTCACAGAACAGTCTTACGGCTTTGGGAAGGAGCTTCCATTCCGCCTCTTCCATGATGCGCTTCTGGAGGGTTTCGGGGGTATCGTCCTGCTTGACTTCGACCGCCTTCTGGAGCACGATCGGACCGGCGTCGCATTCGGGAATCACGATATGCACGGTCGCACCGGAAACCTTCACGCCCTTTGCAAGAGCCGCTTCGTGAACGTGGAGTCCGTAGAAGCCCTTGCCGCAGAAGGACGGAATGAGCGCGGGATGTACGTTGAGAATTTTATCGGGGAATGCCTCGTAAACCTGCTCGTCGAAGATGGTGAGGAATCCGGCAAGCACGACGAGGTCAATTCCTGCCGCTGTCATGGTGTCAGCGAGAGCACGGGAGTATGCCGCGATGCTGTCGTATTCCTTCCGGGGAAGCACGATGGATTCAATCCCGTTGTTCGCCGCACGCTCAAGCGCATAAACGCCGGGCTTGGAGGCAATCACGAGGGAGATTTTACCGTTTCCGAGCTCACCGCGCTTTTCCGCATCGATCAGAGCCTGCAAATTCGTGCCGCCGCCGGAGACGAGAACCGCAATTTTCGTTGTCGTCATGCCGTCACCTTATTCGAGAATAACGCCTTCGTCGGAGCTTACGACTTCACCGAGAACGTATGCTTCTTCGCCGTTTGCGCGGAGGTTTTCCACTGCAAGTGCAGCGTCTTCCTTCGCAACGATGAGGCACATGCCCACACCCATGTTGTAGGTGTTGTACATATCCCGTTCGGAGATGCCGCCTTCCTTCTGGATCAGCTTGAAGATGGGAAGAACCTTGACGTCGTCCTTCTTGATCTTCGCGCTCTTGCCGTCAGGAAGTGCTCTCGGGATGTTTTCGTAGAAGCCGCCGCCGGTGAAGTGGGAGATGCTCTTGACGTTCACCTTGTCCATCAGTGCGAGAACGGGCTTGACGTAGATTCTGGTGGGAGTCAGCAGGGTTTCAGCGATCGACTTTCCGCCGAGCTCTTCCTTCGGTACATAGAGACTGTCGGGATTGCTGTCGATATCAAAGACCTTACGGCACAGGGAGAAACCGTTGGAATGTACGCCGGTGGAGGGAAGCGCGATGATGACGTCACCTTCCGCAACGTTTTCCTTGTCGATCACGCGGTCGCGGTCAACAATACCAACTGCAAAGCCCGCAAGGTCATAATCCTCCGTGGGCATCATGCCGGGATGTTCAGCAGTCTCACCGCCGACGAGTGCCGCACCGGACTGTACACAGCCTTCCGCAACGCCGGAAACGATAGCCGCGATCTTTTCGGGATAGTTCTTGCCGCATGCAATATAGTCAAGGAAGAACAGCGGACGCGCACCGCAGCAGATGATGTCGTTGACGCACATAGCAACGGCGTCGATACCGATGGTATCATGCTTGTCCATGAGAATTGCCATCTTTACCTTGGTGCCGCAGCCGTCGGTGCCGGAAACGAGAAGGGGATGACGGATTCCGTACTTTTCCATAACCAGACCGAGGTCGAAAATACCGCCGAAGCCGCCGATTTTGTCGCATACGCCGTCAACAACGGTACGTGCGATGTGCTGCTTCATCAGTTCCACTGCGGTGTAGCCGGCGGTAATGTCAACACCGGCGCTCTTGTATGCTTCGCTGTAGCTTTTCATGTCGAATGTTCCTTTCAGAGTTCGTCAGAGTTCGTTTCGTGTGATTGCGCTGTCGGAGATTTTTTTATCATAACGGTTCTTGCGGATAACCGTAGGGATGCGGGTGGGATATTCGCCGGTGAAGCAGCCCTTGCAGAAGCCGTCGAGGGTCGTGTCAGCCAGCTTGTCGAGATATTCAACATTGAGGTAGCCGAGGGAGTCCACGTTGAGGATTTCGGCAATCTCCTCCATGCTGTGGCGGCATGCGATCAGGTCTTCCTTCGCGCCGATGTCCGTACCGTAGTAGCACAGATCAATGTACGGCGGAGCGGAGGAACGCATATGCACTTCCTTGGCACCGGCTTCTCTCAGGAGCTTGATGGTTCTCGCACAGGTGGTGCCGCGTACGATGGAGTCATCCACCAGAACCACGCGCTTGTCGCGGACAACATCGGTGATGACGTTGAGCTTGATGCGGACAAGGTCTTCTCTGTGGGACTGACCGGGCGCGATGAAGGTTCTGCCGATGTATTTGTTCTTGAGGAAGCCCATTTCGTAGGGAATGCCGGATTCATGCGCATAGCCGATTGCGGCGTCGATACCGGAGTCGGGGGCACCGATTACGATATCCGCCTCCACCGGGTGCTCGATGGCAAGGAATCTGCCCGCACGGACTCTTGCGCGGTTCACGGAGAAGCCGTCGATCACGGAGTCGGGACGAGCGGTGTAGAGATACTCGAATACGCAGAGCGCATGCTTTCCTTCGCCGACGTGATCCGCCATGGAGCGCACGCCGTTTTCGTCAAATACGATGATTTCGCCAGGGCGTACGTCGCGGATCATGGTGCCGCCGATGGAAGTGATGGCGCAGGATTCGGATGCGATGATGTAGGAGCCGTCCTTCAGCTGACCGTAGCAGAGCGGGCGGATCCCGTGGATATCCCGGCAGGCAATGAGTTTGCGCGGGGACATGATGACGATGGAGTAGGCGCCTGAGAGCTTGTCCATGGCACGGGAAACGCTGTCTTCAATGGAAGGCGCCAGAAGACGTTCGCGGATGATGACATTGGAGATGATTTCGGCGTCGCTGGTGGTGTGGAACACGGAGCCGGAGAGCTCGAGCGCTTCACGGGTTTCCACGCCGTTTATCAGGGAGCCGTTGAAGCAAAGCGCCAGATTGCCTTTGACATGGCTGATAACCATGGGCTGGGCATTGAGCATATGGTTTTCGCCTGCTTTACCGTAGCGGCAGTGTCCGATCGCCATATTGCCGTCTCCGAGCTCGGCGATGTCATGGTGATTGAAAACCTCGTTCACAAGACCTGCGTCCTTGCAGGAAGTGAAAACGCCGTCGTCATTGACCACGATGCCGCAGCTTTCCTGACCTCTGTGCTGGAGCGCGTAGAGACCGTAG
>JAFUQY010000420.1 GCA_017472105.1 Clostridia bacterium
CGATTGCGGGGAAGGGATTTGAACCACATGACCTCCGGGTTATGAGCCCGACGAGCTACCAGACTGCTCTACCCCGCGATATTCAATTCAGAAGGGGATGCCGGACACCGGGTTCGAACCGGTACGACACTTTCGTGTCACGGGATTTTAAGTCCCGGGCGTCTGCCAATTCCGCCACTCCGGCACGTGCTCCCGCATGGGGTATTCCCTTACTGCCTGATTATTATACCACATTGCCGCGGCGTTGTCAAGTGGTTTTTGAAATTTCTTTCAGAAAAATTTTGGAAGCGAATCCGAGCGGATTTCAGTCGGAGAGCGCTACGGGAATTTCACAGAAATACGGCCCCAGTCCGGGCTCGTGTGTGAGGACGAACGTCCATGTCGGATTTTCTGCCGGCATGAGATAGATGTCCATCTTCGGAAACGGTGCGGATTCATGCAGATGCAGGATGTCCGCGGCGCACAGCTGATTGCATCCCGTCAGAAGAATGGCGTCCGGCTGATCGTGATGGAACAGGACGAGGGTGGATTTTTCTGCTTCATCGAACTTTTTCATTGCGGTGTCGCCGGTTTCGCGGGGCAGAATTGGATAGCTGAAGCGGTGCCAGAGAAACTGATCGTTGTAAAAAGGGACGGATGCGAGCATTTCGTCCGTGACGTGGAAGGTGCGGTCCCACAGATCGGTGAACGGTGCGGCCGGGCGGATCGTCCGATGCATGCCGCGGGATTCCCAGTGGTCAAGGACGGCGAAGTATCCGGCGTTTGTATGCGGTTTTGCGTTTGCGGTGAATTCCATGGCATACCTCCCTGCGTGATGAATCCAGTATAGCACGGACAGGGAGGCGTGTCAAGTCAGCGGTTGCAGGAAAAATCGGACGAGCTGCAATTTCCGCGGATCAGCCTGCCGGAAGATGGGAAATTTCAGACAAATCTGAGGATCTATCAGCAAAAAATCAGCATCTGTGCATTGTTTCTTTGGGCAAGTTGTGTTATAATAAGGTTGAATCAATAACACAACTGCCTCACTGCGTCAGAATTCGTCAGGACCGCGCAGTCCCATTTCGTACTGTTCCTGAAACATGGCGCGGACGTACGGCGTGCAGTCGGGTGAAACTTTGTATGCCCAGATTTTCTCCGTGCAGACATACGCGCGATCCGGGAGGTCATCCGCCATTGCTCTTCCGTTTTCCAGACGGGTGATGTGAACCTCAAAAATATATCCCGGCCTGATGCACCGCTGGAGGGTTGTGAGAAAATCCGGCTCGGTGGATTCCATGGAGACAATCACTTCCCATTCGTTCCGGTTTCCGACAACGGTGCATGCGTCCTTTTTCAGCCGGCATTCCGTGACGGTGCCGTGCTCGAAGATGGATCTGTCCGCGATGCAGGAAAAATCCATGGGAGCCTGATATCGTGTGACAATCTTCGGCGGCGGATCGTGACGGCAGGCACCCAGCAAGTCGTCAACTGTGATCCGGAACAGCTCCGCAAGCGCCGGAAGCATGGTGATGTCCGGGAGACTTTCGCCGGTTTCCCATTTGCTCACAGCAGCTTTGGTAACGCCGAGATGCTCCGCGAGCTCTTCCTGCGTCATGTTTTCCGCTTTTCGGTGATGACGGACAATTTCTCCGATTCTCAGTGTGTACATGATCTTTCTTCCTTTATTATAAGATTGCGTTCCGGAACTGACTCTATTGTAGCATACCACACCGAAAAAGTAAAGCGAGCGTTGATCCACCCGGTCGAGCAGAAGTTGACCAAAGCGGCAGGAGCGGATGTGCCTGAGATAATAGATAACAGCTAAACTCCACGGCGCGCGTGAGCACGGATAAAAAACAATTGAAGCAACAAAATCCCGCAATCGCTCCACGGCTGCTGTGAGCAGGGTTCGGTTTACAAGTAAACCGCGTGGTCCCTGCGAACTCGCGAACGATTTCCTCATAACCAGGACGGACTCCATGGCATCGCACCCTCAGCTGCAATCCGCAATTGTATCCGTAGAAAGCTGTAAAACAATCCAAACTGCACATAGTCCATAAAAATCCCCCTGAAGCTGACAGACCCATCTCAAATCACTCCCCGTAGTGAACCAAAACCTCGCCAGTCCGAAGTTTTTTGCCAGGCTTTTTTACAAAAAAGCCGCGTAATCCCCCATACTAAAAACCTGCACAAAATAAAATTTCCATAAAAGGAGACCCAAGCTATGCCTCTGAACATTCCCGATTACCACACTTCTCCGGCAACGCTGCACATCGGATGTGAGGAACCGAGAGCGTATTTCGTTCCGTTCCCGTGCGAAGCGTGCGCGAAGAGTGAAGAACGCGGCGAAAGTGCTTACTTCAAGTCCCTGTGCGGCGAATGGAGCTTCAAGTTCTATAAGTCCCTCAACGACGTGAAGGATCTGCCCACCGATACCGAGGGCTTCGACAGACTGACCGTTCCCATGAACTGGCAGATGGCGCTCGGCCGCGGCTACGACGTTCCCAACTATACCAACGTCAACTATCCCATTCCGATCGACCCGCCGTACGTTCCCGACGAAAATCCCTGCGGTCTGTATGTCCGTGACTTCACTGTCCCCGCAAAAATGGCGGACAAGAAGATCTACCTCAACTTCGAGGGCGTTGACTCCGCGTTCTATGTATGGATCAACGATACCTTCTGCGCGTACAGCCAAGTCAGCCACCTCTCCACTGAGGTTGATATCACCGCACTTGTACATGCAGGAAAGAATACCATCAAGGTTCTCGTTCTCAAGTGGTCCGACGGTACCTACCTCGAAGACCAGGATATGTGGAGAATGAGCGGTATCTTCCGTGAAGTTTACCTCCTGTTCCGCGACGAAACCCATATCCGCGATATCTTCGTCAAGTGCGACCTCGATGACGCGTTCACGACCGCAAAGTTCGCGGCAGAACTCGCTCTCACCGGCGCGGCTGATGTAAACTGGAAGCTCGAATGCCCCTGCGGCAAGGTTCTCTCCGAAGGTACGCTCGCTGTTGACGGAAACGGCACAATCGATATCCCCGCTGTGGAAAATGTAAAGCTCTGGAGCGATGAAGAACCCAACCTCTATAACCTCGTTCTCTCCTGCGGCA
This sequence comes from Clostridia bacterium, assembly GCA_017472105.1. Next base: position 3,099 of record JAFUQY010000420.1, read on the forward strand.
GTGAAGTCATCGTACTTCCCGTCGGCGCAAGAAGAATCGAAATCAAGGGCAAGGTTATCTATATCAACGGCAAGAAGGTCAAGGCAAAGGGCGTAAACCGTCACGACAGCCACCACCTCCTCGGTCACGCAACTCCTGTGGAACACATGAAGCGCGACCTCATGATTATGAAGGCGCACAACGTCAACATGATCCGTACCTCCCACTACCCGAACGATCCCAGATTTACCGCACTGTGCGACAAGTACGGCCTGTACGTCTGCGATGAAACCGATATCGAAACCCACGGCATGCATCCGTGGAACGGCCTGTCCGATAACCCCGAATGGGAACTCGCTTACGTTGACCGCGCTCAGCGTCTCGTTGAGAGAGACAAGAACCATCCCTCGGTTATCTTCTGGTCCCTCGGCAACGAATCCGGCCTCGGCTGCAACCACCGCGCTATGACCGCATGGATCCACTCCCGCGATACCTCCAGACTCGTTCACTACGAAGGCGGTCACTCCGGCTACGCGGGCGGCAAGTGCGATCCCACCGTTACCGACGTCGAATCCCACATGTACCCCAATCCCCAGTGGTGTGCGGAATACTGTGAAAACGACGAGCTCGTACAGCCCCTCTTCCTCTGCGAATATTCCCACGCAATGGGCAACGGTCCCGGGGATCTCGGCGATTACTGGGCATGCATCGAATCCCATGACGAATTCTTCGGCGGATGCGTATGGGAATTCATCGACCACTCCGTTGCAATCGGCGACAAGTACGGCAATCCTTCCTTCACCTACGGCGGCGACTTCGGCGACCATCCGAACGACGGCAACTTCTGCGTGGACGGTCTCGTATATCCCGACAGACGCGTACATACCGGTCTTCTTGAACTCAAGCAGGTACAGATGCCCGTATTCGTCAACGAAATCGAACCCGGTAAGGTAAAGATCAAGTCCAGACGCTTCTTCAAGGCGCTTGACGACGTTTCCATGGCATGGGCAGTGAAGAAGGACGGCAAGGTGATCCTGTCCGGCGTTGAAAGCTGCCTCGGCATCGAACCGGAAGGCGAAAAGGAATACACCCTCATCGACAAGATTCCCGAAGGCGGCATCGTGACCCTCGATCTCTCCTTCCGTCAGAACGTTCCCACCGAATGGGCTCCCGCTGGCTACGAGCTCGGTATCGCGCAGTTCGTTTACGAAGAAGAAATTCCCGCATACACCGCCGCTCCCGCTCTGTATCCCGTTGTCACCTCCGAATGCCGGAAGTTTGTCACCGTGGAAGCGGGCGAAACCGTATATAAGTTCAACAAGTTCAGCGGCATGATCGAGTCCATCACCGACAACGGCGAGGCGCTCATCACCGCACCCATCGTTCCTCAGATCTGGCGTGCTCCCACCGACAACGACAGAAATGTCCGCCGTGACTGGCACTGGAGAGGCTTCGACAAGGCGCAGATCAAGTGCTACGAATGCGCTCTTGCGGAAGCTACCGACGAATATGCAGTCATCAAGGCGAAGATCTCCCTCGGATGCGCTCCTCACGACGTCATTCTCCGCGCTGACGTGACCTACACCGTCAAGGTCGGCATGGGCGTGAAGATCGACTTCGACGTGAAGTGGCGTGAACGCGGCGAAAAGGATCAGAACCTGTTCTATCCCAGATTCGGCGTGAGACTCACCATGCCCGAAGGCGCAGAACAGATGGGATACTTCGGCTACGGTCCGATGGAATCCTATGTTGACAAGAGACTTGCCGCAAAGCTCGGCGAATTCCGCTCCACTGTCACCGAAAACTACGAACCCTACGTATTCCCGCAGGAAAACTCCTCTCACTGGGGATGCAGATGGGCTGACGTTCATACCGTTGCCGGACACGGCTTCCTGTTCACCGCTGACGCTCCGTTCTCCTTCAATGCGTCCCACTACACGCCTGAAGAACTGACGAAGAAGGCACACCACTACGAACTGGAAAAGTCCCCGGAAACCACTGTCATCATCGACTGCCGTCAGAGCGGTATCGGCTCCAACTCCTGCGGTCCTTCCCTCGACAAGAAGTACCGCTTCGATGAAGAACAGTTCTCCTGCTCCGTGACCATCAAGCCCATGTTCGCGGCTGAAGTAAATCCCTACAAGGAAATCCGCAAGAGCTACTGAGCGGACGCAAAACTTAACGGTTAACCATTGAGAAAAACTGCCGTATCTTCGTAATCAATACGCGGATGCGGCAGTTTCTGATTTTCTGAAGTTCATCGAATGGGAGGAAGAACATGCGGATGGATGCGGTAATTTTCGATCTGGACAGAACGCTGCTGCATACGGACAAAACGATTTCCCCTTACACGGCGGCGGTGCTGCGAAAATGTCAGGAAAACGGAATCAAAGTGATGGCGGCTACGGCAAGACCTCTCCGGACAGCGGAACCGTACTGCGGAATCGTCCGGTTTGACGCGATGGCAGTTTCCAACGGCGCACGGGTGATCTGCGGCGAACACAGAAGCGAATACGGGATCGAGCGGAGCAGTGCGGCGTGTATTCTGCGGTACCTGACGCGGCATGGACTGCGGATTACGGCGGAAAGCGGCGACTGCGCGTACTCCAATGTGCCGATTGACGCGTACGAGACGGTGATCTGCGAGGATCTTGCGGAGATTGCCGGACGGGAGACTATACTGAAACTTCTGGTGACGCTGGAAGATGAGGAGACGCTACGGGTGGTACAGCGCGGTCTGACGGAGGATGTGTACTGCACGGTATCGGGCGGCAGTCTGATCCAGATCATGAGTAAGTCCGCCGCCAAGTGGAACGGAGTGCGGGAAATGCTCGGGACTGCCGGGTGCGCACCGGAGAATGCCGTGTACTTCGGCGACGATTACGACGATATCGAGCCGATCCGGATGTGCGGAATGGGCGTTGCCGTTGCGAATGCGATTGAGGAAGTGAAAGCTGCGGCGGATGCTGTCGCACAAAGCAATGACAACGACGGTCCGGCGCGGTTTCTGGAGCGGATGCTGAATCTGTAACGTACCGAAAAATTATTTTTGGATTTCCGCCAACAAAAACGGGGAATCCGCTACTTTAAGGGTAAGGAGGCAGACATGGAAACAAGAAACGAAACCATTCTCCGTTACGCGGATCGGATTTACAGCTTCGCGTACGGAAAAACGAAGAACCATCATCAGGCGCAGGATCTTGCACAGGAAATACTCGTGCAGCTGTTCGGCGGGCGGACGGATTTCACGGCAATCGGAAACATGGATGCCTATATTTACCGCATATGCCGCTACACGTGGTCGAATTATCTCCGGAAAAACAAACCCATGTGGCAGGCATTGGAAAACGCCGATGTGCTGGATGTTCTGGCGTCGGAGGAAAACGTGGAGGAGGATTTTCTTGAGAGGGAATTGTTCGAACAGCTCCGTCAGGAAGTCATGTACCTCGGCAGAATCCGGCGGCAGATTACGGTGATGTATTACTACGAAAACCGGACAGGCGATGAAATTGCTGAAATTCTCGGCATTCCTCCCTCGACCGTACGGTGGCACATGCGGAAAACCAGAGATACTTTAAAGGAGCGGATGGAAATGAAGACACAGAACGAAATCTACACCCCGGTGCGGCTGGATGTCGGTCACAGCGGATGGGCGGAGGATTACAACATGCACGGCATGCGGACGGATGTGCTGACGCAGAATATCGTCTGGGTATGCCGTGAAAAAGCACTGACCGTGGAGGAGATTGCGCGTACTCTCGGCTGTGCAGCAGTGTATCTGGAAAACAAGATTGATGAACTGACCGACATGGACTACATGCGGAAGGTCGGCGCGAACCGGTATATCACCAATTTCATGATCGAGAACGTGCAGTATGTTCTGAAAACCGGAGGCTGGCAGTACAAATACGCCTACCCGACTGCCAGAGCGGTGTGCGGGATGCTCAGAGAACGTCTGCCGCAGATAAAGAAATCCGATGTCATGGACGGCGAGTTTTCCGATGATTTTCTGCTCGCCGCACTGCTTGTGCCGGAACTGAACCGCGCGGGTGCACTCCTGAGTCACTTCATCCGTCAGCGCGCAGGTCTCAGTTTTCCGTGCGTGACACCGAAACGGAGCGACGGCAGTGAACATTGGGTCTGCGCATGGAATCAGAGCAGTGTCACCGACGAAGCCATGACGGGATATGATGCGGATTACCTCGATTTCATGCGGTATTCTTCGCTGACATACAAGGACAGGGAAGCGGGCGGACTTCATTCCCAGCAGTGCGATCACCGTCTGTTCGGCGGCTGGCGTGATTTTGAAAATACGGAGCTGAAACAGCTTGCGCGCGTCCGTGAATTGATTGAGAAGGGCGAAATACCCAACGATTACGACATGGACGGCATTGTGAATCTGCGGGAAAAAGGGTATATCCGCATAGACGACGGCAAGCCCGTGATTCTGATTCCCTGTCTGCGGAAAAACGGGAACGGTTCTGCGGATACCGGTGACGTGATCGGGCGGTATGAGAAGCTGTTTGCGGAGAACCTGAACATGGATGAGGTCTGCGCGGACTGCCTGAAAGAGATTGAACTGAGAAAGCGGCTGATTCCCGCGCATCTTGATGACAATCAGCGGAATGCAATCCTCGGCGGAAGCACAAACATCCATCCGTCGGCGATGTTCTATACACTCTACCAAAACGGTGATCTTGCCATGCCGACAGAAGATGAGCAGAAGCGGATTCTGACACTGGTGTGGGAAGTATAGGCGATCAAAACTGCACAGCCTTCGCATTTTACCGTTTATTCTTGACAACCCTGCCGTTCCGTGCTACAATACACTTGAAATTTCACCGGAAACGGAGGATGAACCATGCACGAACGAGGTTATATTATTGTCACCGATACCATTCCCGCGAATACCGGACGGGACGTGTCGGATGAACTGCAAAAGCTGATTCTCGACAACCCGAACCGCACGATCTATTTCCCGGACGGCGAGTACGTGATCGCAAAGCCCATCTGCACACCCGCGAATCCTGAGCACAGCGTCATGCTCGAGCTGTCGAACTACGCTGTCATCAAGGCGTCGCCGGACTGGAACAGCGATGAGGCAATGATCCGGCTGGGCGCGGCGGAACCGTTCAACAACATCACGACCAACGGAAGCAACTACGGCATCACCGGCGGCATCATCGACGGAAGCGGAATCGCAAACGGCATTTCCGTTGACAGCGGACGCGAATCCCGGATCGAGAAGGTCTCCATCAAGCACACCTTCATCGGGATTTACATCAAATACGGTACCAACAGCCGCTCCTCCGATGCGGACATCCTTAACGTGAACATCGTGGGCAACGACAGGGCGGGCTCCATTGGCGTTCTCATCGACGGATGCGACAACACTCTGACCAATATGCGGATTGCCGGCGTGCAGATCGGGATCAAGATTCTCGCGCCTTCCCAGTTTTTGAAGAACATCCATCCCCTGTACGTCTACCGCGGCGAGCTCGGCGTGGACAATTACGCGGACAGCTATGGCTTCTGGGATGACACCAATCAGCACTGCTGGTACAACAACTGTTACAGCGACCAGTTCGCAACCGGTTTCCGCATGAAGTCCGGGGCACGCCATGTCTACGCGGACTGTTTCTGCTACTGGTACACGGACAAGGGCGGAATCCAGAACGGCTACCTCGCGGACGGCAAGTTCAACTCCGTTCTGCGCAACTGCCATGTCAAGTGCAAACCGACGGCGGCGGATACTGCATTCCTGAAGGTGAAGGAAGCCGGCGGTCACGGGCGTGTGGAAAGTCCGTTCGTCGACGCCGACATCAAGGACAAAACCTATCTGGACTATCTGCACGGAGATGTGATCGAGCCGGTGTGAAAAATACGGAATCATGCGCACTTGCAATTTCCCGCCGGATGTGGTATAATTCCCTCTGTAATTGAAGAAAATACTGCCACCGGGTAGTCGAAGCAGAGCATTCGTGGTACATCGTTAGGTCTTTGAAGATGTACCGTCGGGTGCTCTTATTTTTTGAGGAGAAATTTATGAAAGCATTGCTGTACAACCCCTTCCGGAAACTCACGAAATTCGAGTGGGTGCTGTGGATTCTGTCACTCGTCGTGGTCGGCGGCGGATTTCTGGCATCATCGGGCGATATCCTGACGCTGACGGCATCCCTGATCGGCGTGACCGCGCTGATTTTTGTCGCAAAAGGGGACACTTGGGGACAGATTCTCACCTGCGTGTTTGCGCTGCTGTATGCGGTGATTTCGTGGGAACAGCGGTATTACGGCGAGATGATTACGTATGTCGGCATGAGCGCACCCATCGCGGCGGCGGCTGTCGTGGAGTGGATCCGGCATCCGTACACGGGTACAACGGAAGTCGAGGTCGCGGCTCTGACGAAGAAGAAAATCACCCTGATCGTGGTGCTGACGGCTGTGGTGACGGTGGTGGTCTATTTCATTCTGCGATTTTTCGGCACCGCCAATCTCATCCCGTCCACGGTGTCCGTCACCACATCCTTTGCGGCGGCGTCATTGGTGTTCTGCCGGAGTCCGTTCTACGGTCTGGCGTACGCGGCGAATGACGTTGTGCTGATCGTGCTGTGGGTGCTGGCGTCGGTGAAGGATCTGTCGTACGTGCCGATGGTGCTGTGCTTTGTGATGTTCTTCGCGAACGACATGTACGGCTTCGTCAACTGGACGCGGATGCACAGACGGCAGAAAAAAACCTCACCCGTGTGATGAGTGAGGCTTTGGTATTTGGTTATGCCGTCACCGACTGTGTAATCAGATCGTCGATGACGCGGTGTCCCTCCACGGTCGGATGGATGCCGTCGCCGGAGAGAAGATTTGCATAATTATGCGAAAGCAGGAAGGGTGAGCGGATGTCGATGAGGCCGCATCCGAACTTCACGGCAATCTGCTCCGCGGTGCGGTTGTAGTATTCGTGCCAGCGGTAGAGCATGCTGGTGTCGCCGAGCCATGAAAGAATGTTGTCGAGGGAGAGATTCCGGCTGATCCACTTGATATACTTGTCGGAGTCGAGCGGAACGAGGTTGCAGAGGAACACCTTCGCGCCCATGTCCTGTGCATACCGGATGCAGTCGCCGTAGAGGGTCACGAACTGATCCGCAGGTGTGTTCGGCTTGAAGTCCCCGTTCGGGTTGTCGGAGATGTCCTTCCACTTGAAGTCGCAGTCGTTGCCGCCGTATTCGAAAATGACGGTTGTGCCGTCCGCGGGAGAGGTCAGCTTCTTCGCAACAAGGGTGGTGCCGGTGCCGATGGTCGCTCCCATAATAGAACAGTTCGTTACGTCGTAGCCCATCTCTTTGAGTGCAGTGAAGCGCTCACCGAAGAGTTTGTGCCGTCCCGCTTCTTCAGAATAATATACGCCCCGCATGATGGAGTCACCAAATGTTAATAATCGCTTCATTTTTATCCCCTTTTGCTTTTTGGATCTTTGTGATATTATTATACCGATAGAACCGGAATTATGCAACCCACGGGGAGTGTAGTGGGCTGAACGCGTCGTAGGTAGCGGCGAGGGAGAGAAATTTTCGGTAGAATCCACCCGGAATAGAGGAATCTACTGTGGGTGGAGTTAATCTGAATAACAGAATTGTATCAATAATTCACATGAAAGGAGACGGAGCATGGGAAGTGTGAACCGTGAAAAGCTGGAGCGGAATATCGCCGCGAATATCGCTGTGCTGAGAAAGGCATCCGGGATGACGCAGGCGGGACTGGCGGAAAAGATCGGATACTCGGACAAGAGCATCTCCAAATGGGAACGCGGCGAAGGAATTCCGGACGTGATCTGTCTCAAACAGATGGCGGATCTCTTCGGCGTGACGGTGGATGCCCTGCTTTCGGACGAGGCGGCAGTTCCGGGAAGTGAACCGGTGCAGGCGGAATCCGGGGCGGTGTCTCCGGTTTAGACCGTGAATCACTGGGCGATTGCGCTGGTGTCGATGGCGGGTGTGTGGCTGCTGGCGGCGCTTGCGTTCATCATCGTGAAGCTCGCGGGCGGCGAATCCGTACTGCCCTTCGTGATCGCGCTGCCGGTGACGATGCTTCTGGCGGTGATTTTCAATGCCGTCTGGGGAAACCGCACGGGCGTATTCCTGACGATTTCCGCGCTCATCTGGAGCATCCTGTTCCTGATCTGCTGGATCTGCCGGGCGTACAATCTGTGGCTCCTGATGGCACTCGGCGTTCCCGCAACCGTGATCGTGTGGCTGTCCTGCCGCGTCAGACGTGCCGTGAATCCCGAGCCGGATGAGCCGGAACGGAATGCATGAATATGCAGATAACGCGCATAAATATTCTGTGAAAATATCGGTGAAATCCGTTGACAGGGACGTTTTTCCTGTGGTATAATATCCGTGAACAAACGCAGGGGTGCTGAGAAATCGGCTGAGACGGGAGTGCCCGAACCCTTTAACCTGATACGGATAATACCGGCGTAGGAAGAATTTGTCAAACAAAATACGACAATCATTCGTGACGTGATATCCGTGGTACGTTTGTACTGCGGATTTTTGTTTTCACCGCAAACGGTGAGCGTTCTGTTCGGAAAAATCCAACGAAAGGTTGTCGGAACAATGACAGCAAAGAAAAAATTCAATCTTCACATCATGACGGAATCGGCGATCATGATTGCACTTGCAACGGTGCTCAGCTTCATCAAGGTTTACGAAGCCCCGTTCGGCGGATCCGTGACGCTTCTCTCCATGGCGCCCATCATCATTCTCGCACTGCGGAACGGAGCAGGTGTCGGACTTGCGGCAGGATTCGTGCACTCCGTGCTCCAGCTCATGTTCGGGCTTGCCAACGTCGCATGGGTGCCGGATGTGCTCGGGAAGGTGCTCTGCGTATTCCTCGACTACATACTGCCGTTCACGTGCCTCGGTCTTGCAGGACTTTTCCGCGGATTCGCACCGGCAGGAAGCTCGAAAAAGCGCATGATTGCCGTATCCCTGATCGCGGTTCTCGCCGTGACTCTGCTCCGCTTCGGATTTCATATTCTCTCCGGCGGCGTCATCTGGCATGCGCTCGACCTCGAGTGGTACGCGGACGACCCGTCGCACATCGTGAATCAGTACAGCAAGTGGATTTTCTCGCTCGTGTACAACGGCTGGTTCATGATTCCGGAGATCATCGAAACAGCTGTCGGCGTGCCGGTTCTCTATGCGGCTCTTGCGAAGGTGAAAAACAGAAATTATAATTACACAATCGAATAACCCCATCGGACGGACTGAATTTGCGGTCCGTCCTTTTTCTCGCATTCCGGGATTTATTCTCTCTCACCGGGATGTTTACACCGCGCGCGTTCTCTGCTAGAATGATATCGGTGCACCGGAACTCATACATCGGAGGATAACATGAATCTGGAATTCGGAAAAAATCTTAAAAAACTGCGTCGGGAGCGGGATATGACGCAGGAGGAGCTGTCGGAGGCGTTATCTCTGTCGGTTCAGGCGATCAGCCGTTACGAAACGGGCGCGGCATACCCGGATATCGAAATGCTCCCCGTCATCGCGGGATTTTTCGGCACAACCGTCGATGCTCTGCTCGGTGTATCGAAACAGATGCGCGAGAAACGCAAGGACGAGTACCTCACCGAGCTGCGGACGCTCACCGACCGGCGGGACAGACTGGCACTTCTGCGGCGTCAGCGGGCGGAATTCCCGGAGGACTGGGACGTCGTCAGCGATATGATGAACGAGATGACCTACCTCCCGGACTGCGCGGACGAAATGCGGGAGATTGCGGCGGATGCCATGCGTCACTGCGACGAGCCGATCTGGCGGGAGAATATCCTCCTGTTCTATCTCAAATCGGAGCCGGATGACGCCCGCGCGATGCAGTTCATCGACAAGTGGAGCTCACGGTACGATATCCGCAGAGCGGCGAACATCAGATTCCGCTGTATGTGCCGGGGCGAGAACGAAAAACTGCGGCGGATTTCCCAGAAAATCCTGCGGGATGAGCTGCTTTCCTCCCTGCTTTCGCTCACGGAAAGAAGCGGCACCGCGGAAGACGCCGTCGGAAACTGCCGTCAGGTGCTGGATTTCATCGCCGGACTGTCCGGGAATTCCGAGCCGGTGAAGCCTGACATGTGGACGGACACGAGACTGCGGTGCATGCTCCGGCTTGCCAATAACCTCTTCGCGCTCGGTCGGGATGAGGACGGCTTCGGGGTGCTGGAATCGGCGGTGACACTGCTTGAGAATCTCTTTGCACTGCCGGACGGGACGGTTCTGACCTATGGCACGCCGGACTTCGACTGCATGACGGCGAAAACGGGGCGTGAAGTCTATCATAAGATCACGGAATTCACCGGAATGATTGCCCAGTCCATGATGATGAACCTGGTTTACGAGACTCCCGTGAGCGGAGCGGATGTCCCCGGCGGAATCGTCCGGGATATGGAAGGCTTTGAGCGGGAGATGATTTTCGCGCGGCATACATACGATCTCCTGCTGTGGGCATCGTGGGACGGATTTGCCCGGGTGAAGGAGGATGCGCGGTACACGGCTCTGCTTGAGCGGGTAAAAGCGGTGACGTCACTGGAAAACAATTACAATCTCCTGTATCTGATGAAAGCCGCGGCTGACCGGAACGACGGGTGGATTGCGGGAAAATCATGGGTCTCTACACTGCTGGTAAAAGACGTCGGCGCATACATCGTTTTCGATGACAGCGAGGATATCCGTGAAAAATTCGCGCGGATGAAGCGGGAGAACAACACCGTGATTCTGCGCATTGCGACGGTACGGGTCGGCGGCTGGCTGAGGGAGACACCTGATGTCATTGTGCGCAATATTCTGGAACTGAATCCGGCAAACAGGGATGCAGAGGTGCTCCTTGACGACGGCAGCGGCGGGATTCTGACGGGAAAACTCGGCTGAAAATGAACAGGAAACGGCATCTCTTCCGGGGTGCTGTTTTCTTATGTTCAAATGTGCCAGTTTTGTTTTCTTTCTATTCATATAATTTTCCATCCCCGTTTTTGACATCCGCGACGTTTTGTGCTATAATATCTTATTAAAGTATGATATAATAGTGAAAGTATGGGTTCTGAACCATGATAATACTGGGAATCGACCCGGGCATCGCCATTGTGGGCTGGGGTGTGATCGAATACGGCGGCATCGGGACGCGTCCGAAACCCGTCGACTTCGGTGCCATCACCACGCCTTCCACGATGAAAACCGAGGACCGGCTCTGCGAGGTGTACCGGGAGCTGAACGCTGTCATCTCAGCATACCGCCCCGAAGCCGCCGCCGTGGAAGAGCTGTTCTTCAACACCAACCAGAAAACGGGCATCATTGTCGCTGAGGCAAGAGGGGTCATCCTGCTCGCATGCCGCAGTCACGGGATTCCGATTTACGAATACACGCCGCTTCAGATCAAATCCGCGGTCACCGGCTACGGACGCGCCGAGAAAAAGCAGATCATCGAGATGGTTACCATGTTCCTCGGACTGGAAGAGCCGCCGAAGCCTGACGATACCGCCGACGCACTTGCCGCCGCAATCTGCCACGCGCACACCGGCACGTCAAGACTGGCGGAATTCTACAACAAGCCTACGACGATGGCGGGCAAGATCGGTCAGGAAGGCAAGGGAAGCCGCTCGGTTTGGGCAAGCAAGGTCGGCGGAAAGAACGCGGAGAGACTGCTCGGCGGCAAAAACACAAAGGAAACGACAAAATGAGTGAATATAAATGGCACGGCGAGATCCGGAGCGTGTTCGAATGTGTGGAAAACGCGCGCGATCTCGGCGGATATCCGCTTTCTGACGGCGGTTTTACGAAAAAAGGCAGAGTGATCCGCTGTGAAGCTCCGCTGAAGCCGACGGAGAACGACATCGCATACCTCAGAAACAGCGGAATCACAACGGTGATCGACTTCCGGGACGCGCCGCTTGCGGAAAAACAGCCCCACGGACTCATGAACCGGGAGGGTTTTGACTACCGCGCATGCCCTGTGAATGCCGGAAGCCGGGTTGCGCCGTCCGCGGAGGATGTACCGCCGATGTATCTGGCGATCACGGAAGAGGCGGAATTTCACAGAGCGTGGAAGCTCTTCGCGCAGGCTCAAACCGGCGTTCTCTACAACTGCGCGGCAGGACGGGACAGAACCGGAACCTTTTCGATGATCCTTCTGACCCACACGGGTGTGCCGCATGACGCCGTCGTGGAAGACTACGTCGTGACGAAGGAATACAACCGCGGACGCTTTGCGAAAATCCGGGTGGAGAGACCGCATATTGACCTGAACGTGGTCTGCCCGAGAGCGTGGTATGCCGAAGAATTTCTGCGACTGTTCCATGAAAAATACGGCTCGACGGATGCATATTTCCGCTCGATCGGGCTGAATGAAGAAGAAATCGGGAAAATCCGCATGAAGCTGCGGTGAATGACAACACAAACGGAGAAAAATTATGTGGATTGCTGACGGATGGAAGGAATATGAACTGATCGACTGCGAAGGCGGCGAGAGACTGGAGAGATGGGGCGACTATATCCTTGTGCGTCCCGACCCGCAGGTCATCTGGCACGGCGAGCGGAAGAATCCCCTGTGGAAGAAGGCTCACGGCGTGTACAAGCGTCAGGGCGGCGGCGGATCGTGGGTTGTGAACAAGATGCCCGAATCGTGGTGCATCAAATACGGCGACCTGACCTTCCGGCTTCGTCCCATGGGCTTCAAGCACACCGGACTTTTCCCGGAGCAGGCGACAAACTGGGACTGGGCGTCTTCTGTGATTAAGAACGCTGCGGCAAACGGTCACAAACAGCCCAAGGTACTCAACCTCTTTGCCTATACGGGAGGTGCGACCGTGGCTTGTGCGAAAGCCGGTGCCGCGCTCTGCCATGTGGATGCATCGAAGGGCATGACGCAGGCGGCGAAGGAAAACATGCAGCTCACCGGACTGGGAGAAGCACCGTGCCGCTACATTGTCGATGACTGCCGCAAGTTTGTGGAACGCGAAATCCGCCGCGGCAACCGCTATGACGGAGTCATCATGGACCCGCCGTCGTACGGAAGAGGCCCGAACGGCGAGGTATGGAAGCTGGAAGAATGCGCCGCGGATCTGATCGAGCTGGTTGTAAAGGTGCTCTCCGACGATCCCGTGTTCTTCCTCATCAACTCCTACACGACCGGGCTGTCCCCTGCCGTGATGCAGTACATCCTCCAGCGCGCACTGCCGGAAAATCTGAAGACGCGTGCAAAGATCGAGACCGGCGAGACCTGCATCCCTGTGACCGACGGCGGATATCTGCTGCCCAGCGGTGCGAGCGTCAGAGCGACCTTCGGTCTGAAATAAAAGAGAAGAAAGAATAAATAAAAAATAAGAAATACGGATTTAGCTTATGAATATCATTGAAGCCAGAAATCTGACATTTTCCTATCCCGCAGATGAGGGTCAGCCCGCGCATCAGGTGTTAAAGGGCGTGTCCTTCGATATTCCCGAGGGCTCCTATACTGCCATTCTCGGACACAACGGAAGCGGGAAATCCACCCTCGCGAAGCTGCTCTGCATGATCAATGCCCCGGACGGCGGTTCGCTCAAAGTGCTCGGGAAGGACATGACCTCGCCGGAGATCACCTATGACGATATCATGGATGCGCGGCGCGACGTGGGTATGGTGTTCCAGAATCCCGACAACCAGATCGTTGCCACCATCGTGGAGGAGGACGTCGCGTTCGGATGCGAAAACCTCGGCATTCCGTCCGATGAAATCCGCCGCCGCGTGGATGAAGCGCTCGAAGCCGTCGGCATGACCAAGTACGCACGGCATCAGTCCTACGCGCTCTCCGGCGGTCAGAAGCAGAGAATCGCCATCGCCGGAACCATTGCCATGCGCAGAAAATGCATCATTTTCGACGAATCCACCGCGATGCTTGACCCGATGGGACGGCGCGAGGTGATGCAGATCATCGAAAAGCTCAATAAGGAAGAGGGCATCACAGTCATCATGATTACCCACTACATGAACGAGGCGGCAATGGCTGACCGCATCATCGTCATGAACGACGGACGGATCATCGGTGACGGCACGCCTTCCGAGGTGTTCTCCGAGCCCGAAAAAATGTGGGATGCCGGACTGGACGTTCCGCAGACGACGGAGCTTCTGTACAAAATGCGGAAAGCCGGACTGGACGTGCCGCTGGATGTATTCGACCCGGCGGAATGTGCGGCGGTCATTGCAAGGGCAATCCGTCAGAAAGAGGGCAGGTGAGAAGATGGCAAAGATTGAGCTGAAAAACGTATCGTTTACCTACAACAAGGCTGTCTCCGGCGGAACGAGAGCGCTCGATGACATTTCCATCTCCATTGAAGGCGGCGGAATCACCGGACTCATCGGTCACACGGGAAGCGGCAAATCCACGCTCGTGCAGATGCTCAACGGACTTCTGAAGCCCGACTCCGGACAGGTCATCCTCGACGGCGTTGACATCTGGGCGGAACCGAAGAAAATCCGTGACGTCAGATTCCGCGCCGGACTTGTGATGCAGTATCCGGAATACCAGCTGTTCGCGGAAACCGTCGGTGAGGATATCGCCTTCGGTCCGAAGAATATGGGCATCACCGGGGACGAGCTGGACAGACGCGTGCGTGAATCCGCAAAGTTCGCGGGACTGAACGAAAAATACCTCGGCAAATCCCCGTTTGAGCTGTCCGGCGGTCAGAAACGGCGTGCCGCACTTGCCGGAGTCATCGCGATGAATCCCGAAATCCTCATCCTCGATGAGCCTGCCGCGGGACTTGACCCTGCCGGACGGCGCGATATCCTCGGCGGAATCAAGAAGTTCTCCCGTCAGAGCGGCACGACGGTCATCATCGTCAGCCACAGCATGGAGGACATGGCGATGTACTGCGACGATATCGTGGTCATGGCGAACTCGAAGGTTCTCATGCACAAGCCCTGCGCCGACGTCTTCTCGGAATACCGCGAGCTGATTGCCGTGGGTCTTGACGTGCCGCAGATCACTCGTGTTGCATCCGCACTGCGCGACCGCGGAATTGACATCGGCGAGGACATTTACACCGTGGACTATGCCGCCGGCATGATCGAAGACTTCATGAAGTCCGGGAAGACCCCGGCGAAGGAAGAAAAACAGGTTTAAGGCATTTTAGGCAAAGGAAAGCATATGAAATCTGACATTGCGTTCGGGCAGTACGTGGAAGGGAATTCCGTCATCCACCGGCTGGATCCCCGTGCCAAAATCATCATCGCACTGCTTTATATAATCGTAATTTTCCTGGCAAAGAGCGTGACGGCATTTGTGCTTCTGACGGCGGCGGCCGGGGTGTTCATCGGCATGACGGGCATCTCTCCGAAGCTGATTCTGCGCTCCATGCGGTCCCTGCTCTTTATCATTCTGTTTACCGCTGTCATCAATATTTTCTGGATGACCGGCGACACGCTGCTGCTCTCCCTCGGGCCGGTGAAAATCTACCTCGAGGGCATCATCAACGCCGTTCTGATCGTTCTGCGCATCATGCTCCTGATTACGGCGACGTCCGTTTTCATGACCTACACGACCACGCCCCTTGCGCTCACGGACGGTCTGGAGCAGCTGCTGAATCCCCTGAAGAAAATCAAGGTTCCGGTGCATGAGTTTTCCATGATGATGACCATTGCACTGCGGTTCATCCCCACTCTCATCGACGAGACGCAGAAAATCATCAACGCACAGACCGCAAGAGGCGCGGATTTCACCACCGGCAGCCTCGTCAAGCGGGCAAAGGCGCTCGTTCCCATCCTCATTCCCCTGTTCATCTCCGCGTTCCGTCGTGCCGATGAGCTGGCGACCGCGATGGAATGCCGCTGCTATACCGGCGGAAACGGACGCACCCGGATGAACGTGCTCCGGTCTTCTCCGAAGGACTGGGTCTTCGTCGGATGCATCGTCCTGCTCGGCGCGGCGGTTGTGTGCGTCAATATCTGGCTGCCCATTTACGGGCTGAGCATGTGAGAAGATGAAGCTGCTTCTGAAAATCAAATACAACGGGCGGGATTTCATGGGATACCAGTTCCAGCCCGGCAAACGGACCGTGCAGGGAACGCTCACGGAGGCTGTCTCGTCCTGCTTCGGAGAGCCGATGAAGGTCACCGGATGCAGCCGCACGGACGCCGGTGTTCACGCGCTCGGATTCTGCTGTACTGCGGAGCCTGCACAGTTCCGGGAAGAATGGCTCAGAATCCCGGTCGGGAAGGTACACCGTGCGCTCGCGCGTTTTCTCCCGGATGACATTGCCGTGGCAGGAGAGGCTGAAGCGGACGACGACTTTCACCCGCGCTACTCGGTGGTGTCGAAGGAGTATATCTACCGCATGTACGACACGGTCGGAGAAGACCCGTTTTTGCGCGGACGTGCGTGGCATCTGAAGCACCGCGTGACCGAGGAAGGGCTGTGCCGCATGAACGACGCCGGACGCGCACTCATCGGGCATCACGATTTTTCGTCCTTCATGGCATCCGGCTCGAAGATTGAGGACGCACGCCGCACGATTGAATCCCTCCGCGTGATCCGTGACGGGGATATGCTGACCCTCTCGGTGCGTGCCGACGGATTTCTCTACAACATGGTGCGGATCATCACGGGAACTCTCGCGGACTGCGCACACGGTACGATCGATCCCGCCGATATGCCCGCGATTCTCGCAAAGTGCGACCGGACATGCGCCGGAAAAACCGCTCCCGCTGACGGACTGTATCTGAACGACGTCACCTACGGCAGGGAGATTGACTGGAAGCTCGATTGAAACAAAAACTATCATTATAATATGTATCGATACAGATGGTATTGATATCGGGAGAATCTATGCCTCGCAGAAATCAGCCGGAAGAAACTGCGGTATCCGTTGCCGGACGCATCGAGCCGCAGATCAACCGCTATTACTACAAAATTTCAAAAAAATACATGGTCACCGGAATCCTGTTCATGCTGCTGCTGGTTCTGTACCTGATCTGCGTCATGGCGTTTTTCGGGGAGTATGTGACCTACGAGAACCTGAAATACCTCGTCCGGGACTTTTCGGCGGTGTCCGTACCCGGAAGCGGTGACTTCTCGAAGATTGTCTACAACGGCAGTGACAGCATGACCTTCGCCCTGTTCCGCGGCGGTGTTTCGGCATGCGACGGCGACAGCTACCTCTATTACGACACGGGCGGAATCAACCTCATCTCGGATGACATGAACTACGCCGATGCCGTGCTGGTGCCGTCGGAAAAGTACCTGCTTGCGTACGATCTGGGTGGAACGGGCTACTCCATCTACAATCAGCTCACGCGGATCGTGGAGAGAGAAGCGGACGGACGGATCATGTCGGGCGATATCGGGGATGACGGCTCATGCATCCTTGTGACGCGTTCCCGCGAGACACGGTACGTTGTGGAGGTATTCAACGCCGCCTTCAACAAAACCATGAGCATCTACAAGGAAAACTACGTCCTTGATGCAGCGGTATCCCCGGACGGAACGTATGTCATCATCGTATCCGCCGTTCCGGATGCCACGGACTTCAACTGCGAAATCGAAATCTGCATGAAGGGACGCAGTGAACCGCTGACCGTTCTGACATACGAGCATACCATGCCGCTCGACGTGTTTGCGTATGAGGACGGATTCCTCGCGCTCTGCGACAACGGCATCTACGCCTTCGATTACTCCGGTATGTCCCGCGGCGGCGCATCCTTCACGGGAATGCAGCTCAAGTACGCGGATGACGGCGGCGACGGTGTGGTCTGCGTCGGACAGGTGAATGCACTCGGAACGGAAAACCGTCTCATTGCCGTATCCTCGTCAGGGGAAGTGACGTTTGAGACCGTTCTCGAAAAGCGTGTGAACGGTGTGTATGCCGCGCCCGCGTCTTCCGGTGCCGCTGCGTATATCCGAACCCCCGATTCGGTCATCCGTGTGGATGAAAACGGGGAATTTGAAGAACACAAGCCTCAGATTTCCGACATTCTCACCGTACTTCCGACCGATGACGGTGCCATTGTCTGCGGCAAGTCTGCGGCATATACCGCGTTTGACGATTAACATGAACAACAGAAATCACTGGGAGGTGACTCACCCATGAGTTTTGCCATTGACGCAATCATTCTTCTGACCGCTGTGGTCATCATCTGGGCAGGCACGAGCCGCGGCTTCATCCGTTCCGTGATGGGACTGGGCTGTACGGTGGCGTCCCTGTTTGCCGCATATGCCTATACTCCCGTTCTCAGCAATTATTTCCGCACGAATTTTCTGCTGGACAAAATCACATCCGGGATTTACGAAACCCTCAAATCCCTCGCGTTTGATACGGAAACCGATCTCTACAACCTCGACCGTCTCGCCGTGGATCTGCCCGCACCGTTTACGGATATTCTCGAGCGTTACGGCATCGCGGTGGAATCCTTCTCCGATCAGCTCAGAGGACTGACCGCGACGACGGACGACGTTGTGCATGAATTTGCCGTGCAGATCGCAGAACCGACTGCCAATGTCATCGCGTATGCCGGCTCGTTCATCCTCATTTTCTTCGCCGTGTATCTGGTGCTCTCCATGATTACGTCCCTGCTCGACCTGATCTTCAAGATGCCCGTACTCCGCGGCGCGAATATGTTCTTCGGCTTCGTGTTCGGTGCGGCTGAGGCGGTTCTCGTCACCTTCCTGCTGGCGACTCTGCTCTCCGCGCTCGTGACTGCGCTCGGTGCGATTGATCCGTCCCTCTTCGGTGCTGACGTCGTTGAGGACGCGAAGATCTGCACACTCCTTCTCGAGCATAACCTGCTTGAAAAAATCGCAGACTACTTCGGAATTGCATTCTGAATCTGAATAAAACCATAGAATTACAAGGAAAGTACAGCAAAACCATATGATTATGTGCTCAAGATGCCACAAGCGCATGGCGGTCATTTTTGTCCTCTCGCGCGACGGCGAAAACAAACAGGAAGGCTTCTGTCTCAAGTGCGCGAAAGAACTCGGGATCAAGCCGCCGGACGATATCATTGCCCAGCAGACCGGGATGGACGCCGAAATGATCGACAAGCTCAACGATCAGATGCAGGCGCTCATCGACTCGGGCGACCTCAACATTGACGAAACCCTCGGAAAAGCTCCGCTCTTCAACTTCTCCAAGCTCATGGGAGAGGGCGAGAAGAACCGGAAGGAACGGGAGAAAAAGACCAAAAAATCCGAAAAGGAACAGTCCGAAGAGCCGGAATTCAAGTTCCTCACCAACTATACGACCAATCTGACCCAGCGCGCGAAGGACGGCAAGCTCGACCGCATCGTCGGACGTGACCGCGAACTGGAACGCGTTGTCCAGATTCTCTGCCGTCGTCAGAAGAACAATCCCTGTCTCATCGGCGAACCCGGCGTGGGCAAAACCGCGATTGCGGAGGCTCTTGCCATGCGGATTGCCGA
This sequence comes from Clostridia bacterium, assembly GCA_017472105.1. Next base: position 22,515 of record JAFUQY010000420.1, read on the forward strand.
GGATCAGGTGCCGTACCGTCTGAAGAATCACGACGTCTGCCTGCTTGACCTGACCGCGCTCGTTGCCGGAACCCAGTTCAGAGGGCAGTTTGAATCCCGCGTGCTCGGACTCCTGAATGACGTGAAATCCAAGGGCAACGTGATTCTCGTAATCGACGAGGTTCACAACATCGTGGGTGTCGGGGATGCGGAAGGCTCCATGAACGCCGCGAATATTCTCAAGCCCGCACTCTCCCGCGGTGAGATTCAGATCATCGGCGCAACGACCCTGACCGAATACCGGAAATATATCGAAAAAGACACCGCGCTCGAACGCCGTTTCCAGCCCGTGATGGTCAACGAACCGTCCGTGGCGGATACGGTGGAAATTCTCGCGGGCATCAAGGGATATTACGAAGACTACCACGGCGTGAAGATTGCACCTGCCCTTTTGGAATCTGCGGCATCCCTCTCCGAGCGGTACATCACTGACCGGTATCTTCCCGACAAGGCGATTGACCTCATCGACGAAGCGGCGGCTCATATCGCGGTGCATACGCCCGAGATCGGCGAACGTCACGAGCTGGCTGACCGCAAAATCGCCGTCGAGAAGGAGCGCACCGATCTGGAAGCCGAGATCAACACCGGCGCACAGCAGGGAGATTCCTCCGTGCTTGAAGAAAAATACGCCCGTCTGGCAGAGCTCCGCGCGGAAGAAATGCGCATCGAGAACCGCCTGGACGAGCTCAACCGCATCTGCGGCAATGTGCGGATGAAGGAATCCGACCTCGCGGACGTCATCGAAATCTGGACGGGAATTCCCGCGTCCAACATCGCGGAGAGCGAATACGAAAAGCTCGAGAAGCTGGACGAGAGACTCCGCGCGAGAATCATCGGTCAGGATGCGGCAGTCAATGCGGTTTCCCGTGCGGTGAGAAGATCCAGAACCGGCGTGACCTACAAGCGCAAGCCCGTGTCGTTCATTTTCGCGGGTCCCACCGGCGTGGGCAAGACGGAGCTGGTCAAGGTTCTCGCAAACGATCTGTTCTCGGCACCCGACAGCCTCATCCGTCTTGACATGTCCGAGTTCATGGACAAGTTCTCGGTATCCCGGATCGTGGGTTCTCCGCCCGGATACGTCGGTTACGATGACGCGGGACAGCTGACCGAGAAAATCAGACGGCGTCCCTATTCCGTCGTGCTCTTTGACGAGATCGAGAAGGCGCATCCGGATGTGATGAACATTCTTCTGCAGATTCTCGACGACGGCATCATCACCGACTCCCACGGCAAGCAGGTCGACTTCACCAACACGATCATCGTCATGACGACCAATGCCGGCAGCACCTACGCACAGGCGAGAGCCGGTTTTGCGGAATCTGCGGCTGAAATTGCAGAGGACAAGACACGCAAGGCGCTCGAAGAATTCCTCCGTCCGGAGTTTATCAACCGCGTGGACGAGATTATCACGTTCAACTCCCTCACAAAGGACAACTTCAGACACATCGCGTCCCTGATGCTGTCCGATCTCGGCTCGGTGCTGGAGAAGAAGGGCATTTGTGCAACCTTCACCGACGCCTGCCGCGATACCGTTGCCGAAAAGTCCTATTCCCAGAAGTTCGGTGCCCGCAACATGCGCCGCTACATTCAGGTGGAAATCGAAGACAAACTCGCGGAAGCTCTCATCGCGTCGCGCGGCAGTCTGGAATCCGTGACCGTTGATGCAGAGGACGGCGGCATCGTTGTGAGAACGTAATGATCAATACCAAATCATTTCGGGGGCTTTATGAAGAACAGAAATGACTGGCATCTCCTCGAAAAAGAAAAAGTCCTGAAACTGCTCGGCACGGATCTCTACCGGGGTCTGGATGAGGGCAGGGTCAGGAAGCACCGGATGCGCTGGGGACCGAATTCCGTCTGGCGCGTGCGGCACACCTCGGCGAAGGACATTGCGATTGCCACGATTTTTGATCTGGCGACCCTGCTTCTGCTGATCAGTGCGGCGGCTGCGGCTTTGTTCGAACGCGAAGTCGAAGCGGGCATGATCGCGGGAATCCTCCTCATCGGCGGTGTGATCCGTACGGTGACCTATGTCCGCGCAAACCGGATTCTGGAGGACATGGCGAAGGAAAAAATCCCCGTCGCGTCCGTGATCCGGGAGAGCAGGGTGCATCTTGTCCGGGCGGATGAGGTCGTCATCGGGGACATTGTTTTTCTCGAGGAAGGGGATACGGTTCCGTGTGACGGTCGTGTGGTTTCGGGAGAGGATTCTCTCGCGGACGAGCGCGGCATCACGGAAAACCACGATCCCGTACATAAATTCGACACTGTGATCTCCACGGAATCCGCGGGCGGTGAAGTCCCGTGCGAGTACCGTTCCAACTGCGTCTTTGCGGGAACGAAGGTGCTCGGCGGCTCCCTCAGAATCGCGGCAACCGCAGTCGGACGGCGTACCCTGATCTCCATGATGCAGGGCGGCATTGTCATTGAACCTGCCGAGAGCCTGCCGATGGTGGACGATCTCGCCAGACGCAGCCGGAACACATCCCTCGTGATGCTCGCGTGCGTGCTGGTGCTGACCGCGCTCTCCATGTTCGTCGGGGACATGATGCTCATTGACGTGTTCCTCGGCACAATGGCAATGGCGACGGCGGCGATGAGTGAGTTTCTGACCATGATCGGCACCATCATCATCGCGGTGACCCTGCGGGACTGTGCCTCCGGAGAAGAGCGCCGTGCGGAGACTGTGAAATCCCGTTCGGGCAAACCGGCGGACCACATCGCGTCAAAGGCGGAAAAGCCCCGCTCGATCATTAGGGAACCGTCGGAGCTTGACCGCATCGCCGGGATCAGCACCATGGTCTTCTGCGGCTCGTCGTACTTCAAATCCGGACGCATGGAGCTGTGTGCCTATCACGCGGACGGCGCGTTCGTGGAGATGGACGGGAAAAAGACCGGCTACTGTGCGAAAAACGGCGGTGCGATTCCCGATGCGGGCAGAATTCTGAATCTCGCCATGGCGGCGTCGGCTGCGGACAATCACAGTCTGGCTGACGGAAAAAAGCAGACACGGGAAGCCACCGAGACAGCGGGATATCTTCTCCGTGCGGCGGATGCCTATACGAAAAAAAGCGGACGGCCCGTGGAGTTCAGCTATGCGATGCTGGAACACATGGACGCGTGTCCGAAGTCGGCGGGACTGCATCTCTCACTGATTGCTGACAACGGGGACGTGCGCTGTGCCGCCTGCGGTAAGATCGACGCGGTGCTCCGTGCCTGTACAACGGCGGAAACACCGGACGGCGTCGTTCCCATCACGGACGAAATGCGGCGGGAGATTTACACCGAATGCGCCAGACTTGAGTTTGCCGGTGCGCGCGTGTTTGCCGTTTCCCACCGGATTTCGCCCTTCCATCAGCTCAGCCGGGTGTCGGTGCTGACGGAATACATGACCTTCGCAGGCTTTGCGGCAGTGTCGCAGGAATGGGAAAAGAACGCCCATGATAACGTGCAGTTCCTCCGTGACGCGGGAATCCGGCCGGTTCTCTTCACGGAAAACCACGAAGCGGATCTCTACTACTGTCACAGACTCGGTCTGTTTGACAGGAAAACCAGTGTAATCCGCGCGGCTGACGCAAATCCCGATGTGTTCCGCGAGGCAAAGAACGGCGTGATCGTCTCCTTCGCCGGATTGGAAGCACAACTTCCGCAGGCGTATGCCGCAGTGATGCAGTCGGTGCTGACGTCCCGCGGAGATGACGGATGTGCGGCGGTGCTCGGCAGGAAAATGACCGACGGTGCCGTGACCTCTCAGGCTGACATCGGATGTGCCG
>JAFUQY010000421.1 GCA_017472105.1 Clostridia bacterium
TCGTGCAAATACTCCGCCCGTAAATGTTTATGGCGGTGTAGAAAGCCATAACGTAAAGGTCACCGATAATCAGACCAAGGGTGTCGAGGAGCAGGATAAAATAAAGAGAACCGAGACGCATATCTTTTATATGGACGAAAAGTGGCTGGGGCTACTGGACGAACCGATTACAGCCAAATCCTTAGCAAAAGAAAAAAAGAATCGCCGCTTTGTGGGCTACGAGCTGAAAAAACTGTTCGGTGTGAAGTACCTGTGGGTGTTCCTCTTTGTCCTGCTGATGCTCAACACCGCAATCGCATGGTACACCGCTGACCGGACGATGGCGGCACAGGAGCCGACGCAGATGATCTCGGAATTCTTTGAGGAATACTTCGAAAATCCCGACGAGCTTGACGCATACTACGCCGAAATGCAGGCGTTTGCCGCCGAGCAGGAAGAACTGTTCCGGGAGGCAATGCGGCTGGGCAACTACGAATTCCAGACGGAACAGATGCCGAATCTCTATTCCACCGACGAAAATTACCCCGACCGTGCGCTGTTTGGCAAGCTCTACAGCACCATTAACGCCGCCCGGGAATATCCCGATGTACTGGAAAAAGTCATCGACCGCGCATGGGCGAACCTCGATGCGTTTGCCGACATGGGCATCACCGAGGATTCCTTCACATACCGCTATCAGCTCCGCGTGATCGAACTCTATGAACTCATGCGCGACAGCGTGGAAATCGGTGTGGAATACACCCGCGGCTGGGACGAATATTTTCGCTATGACACGGTGAATATCTTCATTTTCGTCATGCTCATCATGCTCGGCAGTATCATCTTCGCGCAGGAAAAGCAAAGCGGATTCCTCCCGATCATGCGTACTGCGAAGAACGGACGGGCAAAAACGGCGATTGCAAAGATTCTCACAATGCTTCTCTTAACCGTGATCTTTACGCTGATGTTCACGCTGTCCTCGTTTGCCGTCTACGGACTGCGGATCGGATTCTCGTCCCCGCACAACGTGATTCAGGCGCATTCTACCTTCACCCTCTCGCCGTATCAGATCACTATCGGGCAGTATTTCGCTGTCACCCTCGGCACAAAGCTGCTGACCTTTGCGGTGTTTTCGATGATCATCACCGCGCTTTCCGTGGTGTTCTACAATTACATTCTCATTTATTTCGCGGGACTCGGTCTGTTCGGACTGAATTTCCTGCTCTATACGCTGTCCTACATTGACGCAAATTCTGTTTTCAAGAACCTCAATCTCGTTGCCACAGCCGCGTCAAATCCGCTGTTCGTGCGCTATCGCGCGATGAATTTCTTCGGCGCAGTCGCGGGATTCGTGCCGAGCATGGCGGTAATCTTCTCGCTTCTGATCATCGGCTGTGCGGCTGTGACCGTGATGCTCTACGTCAAAGGCTCTGCCGGAATCAGAGTGGGCTGGATCGACAGCGCGCTTGCGTGGTGCATGACTAAAGCGGCGGCGATCCGGCATAAATTCAAGTTTGTCAAGCGCGAAAAAGCACA
>JAFUQY010000422.1 GCA_017472105.1 Clostridia bacterium
ATCTCGGACTGATCCCGTCCGTTGCGGAAGTCGGCAAGCTCATGTGGCACGGCGGCTCCCATCATGTCGGATTTGACACCCATGATATCGTCACCCGTCCCAAGCTCGTTGCGCCCGGCATGGTGTTCTGCGTGGATATCGGCATTTACTGCGAGGAATGGGGCATCGGCTTCCGTCTCGAGGACAACTGTCTCATCACCGAAACCGGATGCGAAAACCTCTGTGTGAAGGTTCCGAGAACCATCGAAGAAATCGAAGACCTCATGAGAAAGTAATGCAGGTTGAATAAACGAAAAACAGGCGATTGCCCGTGAGAAAAATCACAGGTTCGCCTGTTTTCTGTTATGTCAGCAGGATTTGCGGCAGTTCATTCTTCCTTCTGCATGATGAATTCTGCATTGTACAGCGCCTCACCGATGGCTTCGTGACCGTCGGCGGTGGGATGCGGGTCCACGTTGGTCAGCTTGCCGTCCTCGGAATACGCGCAGACATACGCCGCGCTGTGTCCTTCGAATGCGGCATACACATCCACAAAGCCCATGTCGTCTTCCAGATACGACTGCGTGACCGCGTTCATTTTGCGGATATATTCGTCCGTGAGGGATGCGATCGTCATGCCTTCCTCGATTGCGTCGAGTGAGATATCGATGTGTGCATACGGGTTGTAGAGATTGAGCAGAACGATGCGGCAGTCGGGATTCAGCTCGCGGATGTTCTCAAGAATCTTCGGCAGATCCTCTTCAAGATCCGCAATTCCGGCGTCCGCGCGTTTCCGCATGAGAGCATAATCGTCGGTCAGGTCTCCTTCGGGATCGGCTGCATACGCCTCGAAAAAGTCAAATCCCGCGCCGAGGATGTTGTTCGCGCCGATGCACAGCGTAACGGTATCCGCAGCCTTGACAGCGGTGTAGTATCCGGCTTCCAGCTCGTCGAGAAGTCCGCCCGATGTGATGCCGTCCACGCCGTAGTTGGCAACCTTCGCGGTGACGCCGTCCTTTTTCAGCAGATCGTGAAGCACCGTGGTGAAGCGATCGCCGCTGACATCCGCAAGACCGTATCCGCGCGTGATGGAGTCGCCGAGGGCTGTGATGCCGATGGTTTTCGTGACTTCGGATTCTTCGGTTTCCGCTTCGGTTTTTTCGGCAGCAGGCTGTGTTTCGGGAGTTGTGTCTTCGGTTCCGGTTTTCTCCGTACCGCAGGAGACAAGCAGCACGGCGGAGAGCAGGAGTATGAGCAGTTGTTTCATGAGAAGTACCTCGTTTTTAAGCAAAAAAAGAGCGGAACCCGCCCTTTTCACTGGGGTAACTGGATTCGAACCAGTGCGTGCAGCAGTCAAAGTGCTGTGTCTTACCGCTTGACGATACCCCAATACTTCCATTATTATACCATGGAAAACGGACAAAGTCAATAGTCATTTGCGATTCTTCACCGCGCAGAAATATAACCGTCGGTTAAGCTGCCATCGACGGAGAAGGTCTTCACAAAGCTCTCGTTCTGTGATATACTTGGTACAACGGTACCGGAATACTTCATATCACATACCCGGAGGTAAGTTATGGCAGAAACAATGGGTCAGATTATCCGCCGCCTGCGCAGGGACATGGATCTCACACAGGAAGAGCTTGCGGAACGACTGAATATATCCGCGCCCGCCGTCTCGAAATGGGAAAACGGCACAAGCATGCCCGATATTTCGCAGATCGTCCCGCTGGCGAATCTGTTCGGCGTGTCAACGGACGTCCTGTTCGGAACAGCCGGCAAAAACGACAAAGAAGAGGTGAAGAAACTGCTATCCGAAATCTTCACGATATACGACAACACGAAAGACGGGGAAGAAGCGAAGAACGGACTCTTGCTCATGGACAAATACCGCGAGGCGATCCGGCTGTACCCGAACAACACCACGATCATGAACAACGCCGCCGCATTCGGACAGCAGCTCTGTCTCATGAACGGACCGTGGATGAACGAACTGCGTCAGCTCATCGGGCAGGACGGCATCGACGGGATCATCCAGGAGTGTATCCGCTGGTCGGAGCTCGTCATCCGCATCAACGATCATCAGGATCACGTACTCTCGGCGAAGGACAGTCTTCTGGATATCTACATGCATCTGAATCGCTGGGAGGACGCGCGTGCCGTTGTCGACAGTTTCCCGCAGTCCGTCAGCTGTACCCGCGGAATCCAGCTTGCAAATCTGTGGTACGGCGCAGGCGAGAAGGAAAAGCAGAAGAAACAGCACTGCCGCAACATCGATGAGCTCACGCGTCAGCTTGTGCATCAGGCGTGCATGCTCGGCAACATTTACCGCGATGCCGGGGAATATGAGGACGCCCTCTACTGCTACACCTTCCTCAGAGACGTCGTGCAGTCGATGTACCGTGAGGAAGTCTACCGTCCGCCGTTTGTTTATGACGGACACACGTTCTATCAGTTCCCGGCGTACTGCCTCTTGAAGCTGGGACGGGAAGAGGAAGCGGTGGCAATGCTCGAGGAAGCCGTCCCGTTCTGTCAGGCACAGGCAGAGTTCTACAACAAAAAGACGGAGCTCGATATCCCGCTTCTGTATGACTGCACGTACAGCTACGGCTACGGCGGCACGGCGGAATACCGGAATGTGCGCGATGTCCTGACGCGGCTTGTGATGAACGACTGGTTCAAGCCTCTGGAGAACAACCCGCGCTACGCCGCACTGTGCGACAGAATCCGCGCACTGTAACATTACCGCAAAGATCACCTCATGACCGGGGTGGTCTTTTTCTGTTGCCGCCAAGCCGGGAATTGCCGGAAAATGTCAAAAACTTCTTCGCGCGCCACCCTATAATCCGACAGGCTTCACACAGAAAATGCTGTATAATACGGGTACAATCAACCAATCGGAGAAACGCCATGACTGAATGCGAAAACATGATAAAAAGCATCACCTCGGGACGGACGCTGACCGTTTATCTCGAGGGAGACATTGACCACCACAACGCACGTCCCATCCGGAGCCGCATCGACACGAAGGTGTACATCCAGCGTCCGGACGAGCTGATTCTGGATTTGTCCGGCGTCAGCTTCATGGACAGCTCGGGACTCGGGCTCATCCTCGGACGCTACACCAAAGCCGTGGAGATGGGAATCCTCTTCAAAATCGCCAATCCCACACCGCAGATCCGGCGGATTCTCGATCTTGCGGGAACGGAGCGGCTCATCAAAGTCGAGCACGGAGGTGCGGTCAGATGAAGCGTGCACAATCTCTCAACGAACTGCGGTGCGCTTTTCCGTCCCTGTCCGCGAATGAAGCGGTTGCACGGTCGGTTGCCGCGTCCTTCTGCGCACAGATGAATCCCACCTGCGATGAGCTGTCCGACATCAAATGCGCCGTATCGGAGGCTGTCACCAATGCGATTGTCCACGGCTACCGCGACGCCGTCGGAGAAGTGACGATGATTCTGAAGATCGGCGAAAACCGTCTGCTCTCCGTCGAAATCCGGGACAGGGGATGCGGGATTGTGAACGTCGAAGAAGCGATGCGGCCCCTGTACACCACCGACCCCGAAAACGAGCGGAGCGGCATGGGATTCACCATCATCGAGAATTTCATGGATACTCTGCGGGTTGTGTCCTCTCCTGGGAAGGGAACGAGGGTCATCATGACGAAAAAGCTGTCCATGCTTCCCATACATAAGAAGTGAATGATATCCGGAGATGAAATGCTCCGTATTTTTCACGGATTTGGGAGGAAAAAATGGGACAGAATGCAGAAAACATCAGCAGAACCACAGCGGAAACGCTCGAATTGCTCGCAAGATATGCCGCAGGTGACACCTCGGTCGAAAGCCGGATCATGGAGCTCAACTCCGGGCTGGTCAACGGGATTGCACACCGGTTCAAGGGACGCGGCACGGATTTCGAGGATCTCCAGCAGATCGGCTCGATCGGACTTCTCAAGGCAATCCGCAGCTTTGATCTTGAGCGGGGATTTGCGTTCTCGACCTACGCCGTACCGCTCATCATCGGGGAGATCCGAAGGTTTCTGAGGGATGACGGACTGATTAAAGTTTCTCGGATCCAGAAGCGGCTGGGTGCGGTTCTGATGCACGAGCGTGAGAAATACATCACCGAGCACGGCGTGGAACCCCGGCTTGAGGAAATCGCGGCGTCGGTCGGTGTGACTCCGGAAGAAGCGGCGGCGGCTCTCGATTCCACATCTCCCGTGCGTTCCCTGACCGAGCCGATCGGGGACGACGACTTCTCGCTCGAGGACGTGATTCCCGCATCGGAGGACAGCCTCGGCAGAATGGTCGAGAAAATCGCGCTCACCGAAACCATCACAACCCTGCCGCCGCTGTGGAGACAGATCATCACGCTCCGCTATTTCCGCGACTATTCCCAGCAGCAGACAGCGGACGCGCTCGGACTGACGCAGGTGAAAATTTCGCGGGAAGAGAAGAAAATCTTCGCCAGCCTGAGAGGAGCACTGGCATGAAAGAAGAGAGACGAGAGAAAAGAGAAGCGTGAAGGGAAAATGAAGAAAACGCGCCGTTGATGCATGGAATCGGTATGCATGGGCGCGTTTTCGGTTTATTCGGCGAAGAGTCCGTCGAAGTAGAGAAGGTCAACGGAGGATCGCATGGCTTCGTAGACGTATCCGTCGAGGATGTAGTCATATTCCGATGCGATGTGCAGGGTGACTGTTCCGTCGGTCGTGGTGAACTCGATGGTGTAAAGCGGAGTCAGGGCACCGGTATCCTTTTCGCGGATGCACCGGATTCCTTCCAGACGCATGCGGATCAGGTCGTGGTCACTGCCTTCCGTGTATTCGAGCACCTTGCCGGTCGAGCACTGCGTGACGGTGATTTTTTCGGTATAGGGATACTGCGTCGAGGGATCAATCAGCTCCGGGAGGTGGTCGTCGAGCAGATAAACCCCGGGTGTGCCGCAGGATGCAAGGAACAGAGCCGCCGAAAGAAGCAGAATCAGAATTCGTTTCATAATTGCACCTCATGTTGGTATAACATTCTACAAACATTATACAGTATATTTTCATAATATGCAATAGGGAGACGTGAATTTTCGGAAAATTCTTTGCAAAAATATAAGATTGTGGTATAATAAGGATAAGAAAAATTGCAAAAGGAACGGACAGCATGAAAAAATTCCTGATTCTTGACGGAAACAGCATTGTCAACCGCGCGTTCTACGGAATCCGGCCGCTCTCGACGAAGGATGGGATTCCCACAAACGCCGTATTCGGTTTTCTCAACATTATCAAAAAGCATCTCGACGCACTGGAGCCGGACTACATCGCGTGTGCATTCGACGTGAAGCAGCCGACTTTCCGGCATCTGAAATTCGACGATTACAAGGGAAACCGCAAGGGGATGCCGGATGAGCTCAAGGCGCAGATGCCCTACGCGAAACGTGCCGCCGACGCACTCGGATTTCTCGTGATCGAATGCCCCGGCTTTGAAGCGGACGACATCATCGGCACTTCCGCGCGGATGGCAAGGGAAGCGGGCGATATCCACACCTACATCCTCACCGGTGACCGCGACTCCCTCCAGCTCATCGACGGAACCACGACCGTTATCCTCGCGACAACGAAAGAAGACGTGATGTTCGATGAAGCGTACTTCAGGGGCGAATACGGCATTACCCCGGCGCAGTTTGTGGATGTGAAGGCTCTCATGGGTGACTCCTCCGACAATATTCCCGGTGTTGCGGGCATCGGCGAGAAGACTGCCCTCAAGCTCATCCAGACCGCAGGCTCCCTTGACGCGCTGTACAACGATCCCACGTATTTCGGTCAGACGGCAGGAACCGTGAAGAAGCTCGACGCCGGACGGGAAAGTGCGTATCTCTCCCGCGAGCTCGCCGAAATTTCAAAAGAAGCGCCCATCTGCTCCGCTGAGGAACTGTTCGCCGAACGATCCATGAAGCACCGCGAGTTTGCACAGCTCTGCACGGAACTGGAATTCTCCGGCATGGCAAAGCGCTTCGGGATGGACGAATCCGCCGCGGAAAGCGATGACGCACCGAAAGCGGAGCTGAACATTACCGAAAGTGACGACATCACATCCGTTCCCGCGGACTGCACGCTGGCGATTCATTATACCGACAGCACCCTCGCAGTCACAGCGGACGGAGAAAGCATCACCCTCATCACCGGCATGACGGACGAAAAGCTGATGGAATTCCTCCGCACACATCCGATCATCTGCCACGACTTCAAGGGACTTCTGCGAGCTCTCCACATCCCGGGCGACGGCATCCGATGCGAATACGACACCATGCTCGCGGCGTACCTGATTCAGCCGGGCAGGAGCAAGTACAGCCTCGCCGACACCGCGCAGGAATACGCCGGACATACCCCGGAAACCCCTGCCGAACATGCCGCCGCTGTGTATGCAATCCGCCGGAAGACGGGCGAAATTCTTGAAGAATACGGCATGGCAAAGCTGATGCAGGAGATAGAAATTCCGCTGGCGTCCGTGCTGGCATCCATGGAGGAAACCGGGTTCCGCATTGATCCCGAGGGAATCCGCAAATATGCCGAAGAGCTGAGACAGCAGGAAGAAGCCCTTGCCGACGCCATCTGGTTCCAGGCGGGACATTCCTTCAACATCAACTCCCCGAAGCAGCTCGGCGAAGTCCTGTTTGACGAAATCGGACTGCCGGCTGGGAAGAAAACGAAAACCGGATACTCCACCGATGCGGATACCCTTGAGGAACTGCGTCCGTACCACTCCATCATCAGCGATATTCTCTCCTACCGGCAGATTGCCAAGCTGAGAGGGACCTACGGGGATCCCCTGATCGCGCAGGCTGATGAAAACGGACGGATTCATACCCGTCTCAATCAGACCGGCACCGCGACCGGACGTCTTGCATCGAGCGACCCGAATCTGCAGAACATCCCGGTTCGGATGGATCTCGGACGGGAGCTTCGTCGGTACTTCATTGCGGATGACGGATATCTCCTCGTCGATGCGGACTATTCCCAGATAGAACTGCGGCTACTGTCCGTGCTGTCGGAAGACGATACCATGCGGCAGGCGTTCATCGACGGACAGGATATCCACACGTCCGTTGCTGCACAGGTATTCCGCGTGGATGAAGACGAGGTCACACCCGAACTGAGACGCCGCGCGAAAGCCGTCAACTTCGGCATCGTCTACGGCATCGGCGAGTTTTCGCTGTCCAAGGATCTCGGCATCACCCGCAAAATGGCGAAGGAGTACATCCAGAACTATCTCGCGACCTATTCCGGGGTTGACGCGTATCTGAATGCTACCGTGGAACAGGCGAAACTCGACGGATACACCACCACGATGTTCGGTCGGAGACGGAATATCCCCGAGCTGAAATCCACAAACCGGAACCTCCGCGGCTTCGGCGAACGTGTGGCGATGAACAGCCCGATTCAGGGAACCGCAGCCGACGTCATCAAAATCGCGATGATAAATGTCTCCCGCGCACTGAAAGCGGAAAATCTCGACGCACGCCTGATTATGCAGGTGCACGACGAGCTGATCGTGGAAGCGCATGAATCCTGTGCCGACCGCGCCGCCGAAATCCTCGTGCGGGAAATGGAAAACGCCGTGAAGGTCTCCGTCCCGCTCACCGCCGACTGCGGCATGGGAAAGAACTGGATGGAAGCAAAATAAGAGAGAAAAGAGAAAAGTGAAAAGAGAAGAGAAACGGTAAATTTCCTACGGAAATTAAATGAAAACGTGCGGTCGAGAGCTGAACTTCAGTCTCAAACCGCACGTTTTATAATTCAATTTTCGTCAGAAAATTTTCCTTTTCTCTTCACTTTTCTCTCTTCTCTCTTCACTCATCCGCGTACTCTCCGTTTTCCTGCCGGATCATGGCAAACACCCGGTGCTGACGGAGCTTCAGCGTTTCGATGAGGTCGGTGACTGATGAGATCCGCCGCTCAAATTCCACGCCGGTGAGGGTGCCCCAGTGATCGTTGTGGGAGTCGGAGCCGCCGGTTGTGATTTTGTCGTAGCCCTTCGCATAAGCCGCGCCCATTTCGTTCACAAACGCAGGCTTGCCGCCGTTACGGATTTCAACTGCATCCACGTGACGGGGAAGGAGCCGGATGTACGGGATGTAGCCTGCCTCCATGAAGGGATGCGCATGAATGATGAAGCCGCCCGCCTCATGCACCAGATCGAGATACTGCCGGATGGGCATTTTCCGCACATCGGGATGCTCGAGAAGCCAGTCGTTGTCCAGCCCGAGCGTCACAAAATCCGTGCCCTGATAGGAATATTCCCAGCCGTAGAACACATCCAGTCCGATCTCGTCCCCGCGCCGTTTCGCGTCTTCATAACCCAGTCTGAACCGCGCAACCCATTCCTCCCACGGCAGATCCCGCGGAACCGAGGTGTTGCCGGTGTAAAAATGATCGGTCACCACAAAACCGGCGTAGCCTGCGGACTTATACATATCCGCCATTTCCGCACCGGTGTTGTGCGCGCATGCACTGGAGATTTTCGTGTGAACGTGAAGGTCGTATCGGAAGGTTTCCATGGTATCGCATCCTTTTTTGAAAATGATTGAGTAAAGATTATTTTTTCGGTCTGTAATCCGCGACGTCGTCCATGTTCATCGTCAGGCGTCCCGTTTCGGTTTCCGCTTTCCATCCGAACCACGCGTGCCGGTAGACGAGAAGCAGAAGTCCCGTGTGCGCCGCGAGATAGATCAGCGTGCAGAGAAGGTATCCGGGAGTCGTCGGCAGAGGAACGGCAAGCTGAATCAGCACCGTGAGCTGCATCGGCGGAATGCACAGCACACCGAGTCCGATGAGGTAGTACACGATCATGATGACGGCATAGATCACCGTACCCGGCAGGGCGTATTCCAGTCCCTTTTTCAGCCAGCGGAACGGCTCATCCGTCTTTTCGTAGTGATCGCTGCCCTTGATCCGCACGAACCACGCCTGAAACAGGAACGGAATCGCGTAATAGCAGAGAAAGCTGAGCAGATTCGTGAAAATCGTCATGCCGAGGGAGGGAACGTACTCCTTGGCTGAGGAATTCATGAACGCGTCATACGCAAACTGCTGGGCAATGCCGAAGACGACGTAGTAGATGAAGTACCCGATCATCGCACCGCCCGCCATCTGAAGCAGGAAATGTGCCTGATCGATGACGGGGACGCTGTATTTTCTTGTGTTTTCGTTCATTGGTGTGATGCCGGAGCGGTTTATTCGCCGTACGCTGCGTCAATGCGGTCGGTGTATTCCTTCCACATTGCGGAAAGATCGGCGAGATCCTGTTCGGTGAAGCCGAAGCGGGGCAGCGGAGATACACAGTAGATGTCCGGAATGCCGGTGAGATCCTGATTCATCATCCAGCGCATGGTGTCGCGGGTGGTGTTGAAGCCGGCATTGTCGGTGTCAAGCAGGGTATTCGGCATGGCGATGGAGAACATCTTTCCGCGGAATTCCATGTCCTCGCGGCAGTTGCGGTTTCTGGGATCGTAGTCGTGAAGCCGTCCGTGGTCGCAGATGTGTGCAAAATAAGGATGGCAGGGAGAGCAGTTGATGATCGCGTGGGGCTTGATCTTCTTGACGGTATCGTAGATGTGGCGCTGGAATTCGTACAGCCATTCCACACCGTACTTGCCGGAGTAGGTTCTGAACTCGCGTCCGATCGGAATCTGGAATGCGTAGTCGATCTTGATGCCGTCGCAGTCGTAGCAGCCTTCGTCGGAGGAGAAAATGCGGTAGAGGGCATCGTCAAGCACACGGAGGAATTCGGGATGGGATACATCAACCCGCTTGCCGCTCTGCCTGGAGGTCACGGTTGCTTCGTCCGCGAGACCTTCCGGGTCGAAAATCTTGAACCACAGCATGGTGTGAATGCCTTCTTCGTGGCGCTTGTCC
>JAFUQY010000423.1 GCA_017472105.1 Clostridia bacterium
CGGACGATTTTGTGAATCAAGTCTCTCCCGAGCAGCTCCGGAATTTCAAGAATTACGCCGCGATTGCACCGTCATGGCGGAAGAAGGAGCACATTGCCGCTGATTTGTACTTCCCCGTTCTGCTGGAGCTGAGCCGGAGCGGTGTGCAGTTCCGCTGACTCTGCCTGAGGTAGAGTTTGCATACGTACAATTCGCACGAAACTCCCCGACACGGAGGTTGCGCCGCCGTCCGGACTGTGTTATAATTAAGTAAACCAAAACACACGGAGGACGAAACAATGGTTGAAGCAAAGGTCGGCGCAAGAATCGCAAAACTGCGCGCAGAGAAGAATCTGACACAGGCGGCACTGGGAGAGCTCCTCGGAGTCAGCGACAAAACCGTTTCGAAATGGGAAAACGGCGGCTGTTACCCGGATGTATCGCTGTTCCCGAAGCTCGCGGACACGTTCGGCGTGACAGTGGACTACCTCATGCGCGGCGAAGGTCGGGTGGTGCAGAAAATCGCCATGGGTAATCACAACACGATCGGAAGAGACAACGAACTGCTCGCACAGGGGTGGCGTGTTGCGAACTCCCACTTCGGGGACTGTGATAATTTCCCGTCGTACATGCTGGTTCTCGAGAAAACCGAATACGATGCATGACAAAACCGGAGGGTTTCGTGAAAAAATCACGGATCCTCCGGTCTTTTTGTCTGATTCAGCAGTAGAAATACCGCAAACGCAAGCAGTCCCATGTTCGCCGTCACGCGCAGCTCAATCCACAGCACCGCCGTCCACAGGAGCAGTATCCCGCCGACGGAGCAGTTTTCCGAAATCCGCCACGCCTGCTCCGGGGTGAGAAACCGGTTCAGCAGGCACGAGAGCATCCCGCCGCCGTCCAGTCCGATAACCGGGAGCAGATTCACGCATGCGAGCGTTACGGAAATCCCGGTGAAGAAAAAATCGCGCAGGACGAACCATCCGACGGCGGCTGACAGAATCCCGGCAAAGGGTCCCGCCAGATGAACCGCGGCTTCTCTCCCGTAGGTGGAGTGAGAAAAGTCAAACGACATCACGCCGCCCATGGGAGACAGCCGGAACCGGACAAGCGGAACGCCGAGAATCTTTGCCGCCGCCAGATGCCCGAGCTCGTGGATGACGAGTGCCGCCATCAGCGCGAGAAGCTCATTCACCGAAGATCAGGTGCGCGAACAGCTCGCCGATGTAGTCAAACACCGATTCCTCTGCCGTATCCGCGGACGCAGGCTCGTCGATCTCCCGCAGAGTTTCCCGTCCGGACACCGCTGTGCTCATCACTGCGACTGCGTCATCCGCCATTTTCGCGTCCCGGCTCACAGGGATCAGGAGCATCAGGCACAGCATGCACAGTCCGAGCGCCGTCACCGCATCCTCTCCGAAGCGCGATTTCTCCGCATGTTTTTCCGCGTTTTCCGGCAGTTTTGACTTTCGCCGCACACATCCGACTGTGATTCGATTCATAGGCACCCCATTATATAATGTAGATTTCCGCGCACCGCCCTGTTTTGCCCGGTCAAGACTTGACTTTTTCCGCGATTTTTTCGTTTTTTCCCGCAATCGGTTGACAGGACGGGCGCAGTTTAATATAATGTATGGTAGAGAATTATCATTTAGGACAGGTTTTATGAATCAGAACGAAAATATTACGCCTCACCGGACGTCCGTGGCACAGCATGAGCGGATGAAAATCACCGGATCCCGTCCCGCCGTCTACTGGATGAGCGGTCTCTCCGGCTCCGGGAAGTCCACGGTTGCGGCGATTTTTGAGAAGAAAATGACCGATGCGGGTCACGCCTGCTTCATGATCGACGGGGACACGGTTCGCACCGGACTCTGCGCAGGTCTCGGCTTCTCACCGGAAGGACGGCGGGAAAACCTGAGACGGATCGCGGAGCTTGCAAAAATCGTGGCGTCATCCGGACAGACCGTGGTCGTATGCACCATTTCTCCGGACAGACAGTCCCGCGATACCGCACGGGAGATCGTCACGCCGTACGCCGATTTCCGCGAGGTTTATGTGAAAGCCGACGTGGCACTGTGCGCGTCCCGGGATCCGAAGGGGCTCTACAAAAAGGCATTCGCCGGCGAGATTCCCGATTTCACCGGAGTTTCCGCACCGTACGATGCACCGGAGTCCCCTGAAATCACCCTCGACACGGCTGAATTCACCGCTGAGGAATGCGCACAGCTCCTCTTCCGGGATGCGCTCACCGGAATTTTACAGCCGCAAAAGCTGATCCGGGGCATGATTGACGCCGCGCTTGCCGCTTCTGCGAAGATTATGGAAATCTACGACGGCGGATTTGAAGTGACCGTGAAGGACGATAAATCTCCGCTGACAACCGCTGACACCGCGTCAAACGCGATTCTGACGGCACACTTCCGCGAGAAATTCCCCGAATACGCCATCCTCTCCGAGGAAGAAGCGGACTCTGCCGACCGGCTTTCCAACAACGCGGGCGTATTCATCATCGACCCCATCGACGGAACGAAGGAATTCATCCACAAAAACGGCGAGTTCTGCGTCTCCATCGGCTTTGCGGCGCGGCATAAAGTTGTCGCAGGCGTGATTGCGGTTCCGGCGAAGTCCCTGATTTACTACGCATGCGAAGGAATGGGTGCGTACCGGATTCCGTTTGGCGGCATCACGGAAGACTTCGCAATCGGTCACGGGGACAGGCTCAAGGTTTCCGACAGAACCGAAAAAGTCATCATTGCCGCAAGCCGCTCGCACATGGACAAACAGACCGAGCAGATTTTCGCGAAAAACGAAGACCGCATCCTCGATTCCGTGACTGCGGGCAGCTGTCTCAAGGGGTGCATGATCGCCGAAGGTCTCGCGGATGTACATTACCGCTACGGCGCGTTCATGAAGGAATGGGACACCGCCGCGATGGAGATTGTCTGCAAAGAAGCGGGTGCCTCCTTCACGGACATTGACGGAAAGCCCCTCATCGCAAATCGTGCCGATCCCGTCAACCGCCGCGGATTCATGATTCTGAATCATCCGGAGTCCGCACTCGACACCACCGGAATCGAATAAAGCAAACAACCGAAAGGATAATCCATATAATGTCATACAGCCACCTCGATATGCTGGAATCCCGCAGTATCCACATTCTGCGCGAGTCCTATTCCGCATTCAAAAATCTGTGCATGCTCTGGTCGATCGGCAAGGACAGCACCGTTCTGCTCTGTCTCGCCAGAAAAGCATTCTACGGGCATGTTCCCTTCCCGCTCGTTCACGTCGACACCCACTACAAAATCCCCGAGATGATCGAATACCGCGACCGTCTTGCAATGGAGTGGAAGCTGGACATGATCTACGGTGAGAACCGTGACGCCCTTGATGCAAAAACGACCTTCCCGGACGGCAATGCGACCCGAATCGAATGCTGCCGTCACTTGAAGACCGAAGCGCTGACACACACCCTTGCCGGGGACTGGCCGCGCTACCGTCTGAATCACGAAACCGGGCTTTACGA
The DNA here is from genome assembly GCA_017472105.1 of Clostridia bacterium. Next base: position 3,506 of record JAFUQY010000423.1, read on the forward strand.
GGAAGACTCCAACCGCGAGCCCTTCACGGGTGTTATCGTTGGTGTCCGCGCGGATGAAGAAGGAAGCCGTTCCAAGGAGCGGTATTTCAGCCCCCGCGACCGCCACAACGACTGGGACGCAGACGATCAGCCGCCGGAATTCTGGGGACAGTACAAGACGGACTTCGCACCGGGTACGCACGTCCGCATTCATCCGCTCCTCGACTGGACGGAGGTTGACATCTGGGAATACATCAAGCGTGAAGGCGTGCCGGTGGTATCCCTGTATTTCAATCAGGGCGACGGCAAGCGTTACCGTTCTCTCGGATGCTGGCCTTGCACCAGTCCCGTGGAATCGGATGCATCCAACCTCGACGAGATCATTGAAGAGCTGAAATCCGGCAAATTCGCACGCATCGCCGAACGAAGCGGACGCGAACAGGACAAGGAAGACGGCGGCGGTCTCGAAGAACTCCGTCGCGGCGGCTATATGTGAGGAGAGCCTCCTCAGGCATACCGGCGTTATTGAA
>JAFUQY010000424.1 GCA_017472105.1 Clostridia bacterium
AGTCCCTGCAAATATCCGGTTTTACGGTTGAGAAGGCATATTTTCATGCCGCAGTCGATGTAAATCCCGCCGTCACATTCCACTGCTGTCTGCGTGCCGTAAACGGTTGTGCCGAAATTCGTCTTCCTGTTTTCGCTGAGAATCGCCGCCGCGGCTTTGCTGTGTTCTTCGCGCAGTTTGGCCGCTTCTTCTTCGAGAGGATCGGTGGTTTCAGGTTCGGTTTCGGATTCACTGTCAGACGGAGAATAGTAATTCGCTTGGATTTCGCTGTATGTCGGCGGCTTTTCTCCCGATGTGCAGGACGAAAGCAGCAGAATTGCCGCGAGCATTGACAGAAGTATCTTTTTCATGTGCGTTCCCCCGGATTCAGTCGGTTTCTTCGTATGGGAATACCTGATTGTCGATGAAATGTCCTTCCGATGTAATGCGGACAGTCTCGCCGGTTTCCACGTCAATCACTGCTGTACCGGAGGACAGACCTTTCCGGCTTCCCTCGGAATACGGACCGCGGAAATGCAGGAACAAGAGCCCGTCGTAAATCACATACGAATCGCTGAGGTAGAAATCGCTGTCCGTCATGGTCTCACAGAACGGTGCGATACTTCCCTTCTTCCCGGCTTTGTCAAGACTGATCCGATAGATTTTGTTGCCGTTATTCACGGTAATCATCTTCGACACCAGTTTTTTGCCCATCCCGTCCTTCGTTTCCATCCAGATATCCCACTCGAATGCGTCAATTGGATCATAAAGCGAGTAATACAGCGTACCGCCGTCGATGCAGAACCACGTCACATCCTCGTAAATCAGCTCCGCTTCTCCGCCGGACAGATCCTTGCGGTAGAGATCTCCCATCTTGTCTCCCGTTTGCGTGAGGAACCAGGCAACGCCGCCGCAGATTTCGTAGGTTTGGATTTTATAGTTTCCCGTGATCTTTTTCGCATTCCGGAGGTTGTAGTCGCATTTATAGAGCTGTTCCGCATATTTGTAATAAATCTCACCGTTGTAAGGAGTCGGAGTAAGGAAATGGGTATCGCCGGATCGCTCGCCGAGGTAATCCGTCTTTCCGGTTTCAAGATCGTACCGGTATAAGGCAAGCACGGATTCCACTTTTCCGGTGTCGTCCTGCCCGGTTTCGATCCGCTCTGTGAAATAGATGAAGCGTCCCATCCGCGTGATGAGCTGTCCGCCGGTCTCATATGTCCCGATGATCTCGAACGTGCCGGATGAGAGGCTGTATTCCACGAAATTGGATTCCCGGATTTTGCCCATGGCGATCATGTAAACCCTGTCCTCCAGCGCGATCAGATTTGTCTTTCCCTTGGTCGCATATGCCAGACAGGTGATATCATCGTGACTGCACAGCGGATCGTAGCAGAACGGATCATGCAGAACGGACGGCATGCCGTCTTCTTTGGTGTAAACGGTGTGCCACAGCGGATTTGCATCACTGACCGCGCTCCCGGCGTAGACATAGAGCATACTTTCGGCTGGGTACACCATCTCCCGCTGAAGCCCGGGCGAAAGATAATCGTCCGCATAACGGGGATCGCAGTAGATTTCGTCGATTGTGTATTCCTTCAGCGTGAGCTTCTCCTGCGGTACGGGTGCGGTATTCCCCTGCGGTTCGCTGTCGCATCCGGTGAGAAGCAGACCGATGCACAGGAGAAATGCGTACAGAATGGTGTGTATTTTCATGATTTGCTCCTTTTACGTCCCCGAAGCGTCGCCGAATACATGCAGATAGTAGTCCTCCAGCGTCGGGGCAGCGGTTCTTGCACGTTCGGCAGGCATCGCATCCGCCAGCACCCGCAGGAGCACCTCACCGGTCTGCTCGTCTCTTGCAATATTCGTCACGCGGAACCTGTCCTGCATCGCCTGCACCTCCGATTCTGCGCACGGCACAAGCCACACACCGCCGTCAATCTTCTTCACCAGCTCATGCGGCGGTGCCGAGTCCACAATCACGCCTTTTTTGAGCATGATGATGTCCTTTGCGATGAACTCAATGTCCGGCACAACGTGGGTGGCGATCAGAACGATCTTGTTGAACGCGATTTTCGAAATGTAGTTGCGGATGGCGATGCGCTGTTTCGGGTCAAGTCCGGCGGTGGGTTCGTCGAGGATAAGGATTTCGGGATCGCCGAGCACCGCCTGTGCAAGCGTCAGACGCTGTTTCATACCGCCCGACAGTGCGCCGATTCTGCGCTTCGGAACGTCGTCCAGCTCCACGGCGGCGAGGATTTCTGGGATCTGCCGCTGGGATTCGGCTTTGGAGATGCCCTTGAGCGCCGCCATGTACCACAGAAAACGCTCGACTGTGAAGTTCGGGTACAGCCCCGGATACTGCGGCA
>JAFUQY010000425.1 GCA_017472105.1 Clostridia bacterium
ACCGGAACAAGAGATGGTACCTGTATCTGGTATCGGTGGATGAAGAGCATTATGCCTGCATTTTCTTCGAACCGGAAGATGTGCTTGCAGTGCCCGAGAACGAACAGGAGATTCTGGATGCGCTGATTGCATCCTGTGAGATTACGGTGCGGAAAGATGCACCTGAAACCGATAACCCGAAGCATGGTGATGTGTCTTTGCGTGATTTCATCGAAGACAATAAAGCAGCCATTACAGAGGAAATCTACTCCATCATCCGTGAAGCCGAAAAAGTCCGATATGATATCAGCAACCCCGAATTGGATGTTCTCAGCATTACTGAGGACAGAGCAGACTGTATCTTCCGGTCGGATTGGGAATGGTCGCGTAAAGCAGAAGAAGATCCGATGATTCTGGGAATGTACGAAGCAATGGAAGCATTATCGGATGCACAGGAAATTGAATATGCAAACGATATTATTCAGGGCTGGATTCCGGAAATAGAGAGCTGGTACATATCTGAACGAATTGAAACAAGAATCGTGATAAAGCAGAATAATGGTTCCTGGACATTGCACTACCCTCATGTTGAAAACGGAGAAGAAACACTGTTTGATCTGGCAGAGTATGCTGCGGAGTATTGGACCGAAGATTCAGAAGCCCGTAAACAAGGTGGTGCGGATATTATCAATGATGCCATCAGATTGTATCGGGAAGGGAAAACGTCTGTATCCACTATGGATTATGACGCCCTCTGGCAAACCTTCGTCACCGACGTACTCGCGCCGTATCAGGACTACATCGTTTCTACGGAATTCCTCGACCTCGACGGCAACGGCATCGACGAGCTGATCGTCTACGACTGGGGCGCATCCGCCAATACCGGCATTGAGATTGTCACCATCGAAAACGGGGAAGTCCGCAGTTTCTATACGGGCACCAATGTTATCACCTATGGCGACGGCACCGGTGCGAAATCTCTGGCTCCGCCGTCGGTGAATGCGGTGGACTATGGATTTGCGGGACTTCCTTCGTCCTATTCAAACAAATCCGATGTTATCCTGTGGTTTACACCTTGTACCGGACGAAACGGTCATATCCTCTATTCGCAGAACGGCAGTGACGTCCATACCTCGGAGGATTACTACTATTTCACATCCGATGCAAACGGAAACCTGACCGTGGAACTGCTCCGTTCCTTCTACTGCGAAGCGATTGATTCGAATCCGACAAAGGGATGGAAATGCTATATCAACGGTGAGGAAGTCAGCGTCAGATGGTTTCGGGATACAATGGGCTTCTTCTGGCAGGATCTTTCTGTGTCACACGGTGTAAAATATCACGATGAAAACACCGTATCCCGTTATGCGGAGCTGGAGGCATGGATGGAACCGCCGCTGGATGTCGGTGCACTGCTTGAAAAGAATCTGGCAGAGCTGAGACTTATGGAAGGGAAGCAGTACCGTGCCATCGAAGCAATCCTGTCCTCCGACAGCAGTATGCTGGAAGCGGCGATGGGATTATCGGAGGGAGCGGGAAAAATGTTCACCGGAATCACGCTTGCATCTTGGGCGGCAGACCGGATTTCAGACGAAAGATACCACAATCCCATTCGTCTGACGCTTGAAATCACAGAAAGCAGTTCATCGGTATTCCCGGTCGGTGTATCGGTCTGGATTGTTGACGAAGGACCGGACGGTGTTACTCTTGCAAGTTATGAGAATCCCGCTGACCAATAACGGCTGGCGGTGGACGGAATTTTATCTGTATGATTGAGACTATGAAGGACACTGAAACGCTGAATGCATACGACCGGGCATGCCTTGACTGCATCGACGATCTCTACCGCGCGGCGTATCTGGTTTTCGCGGATCCCGGGACGTCGGAGAATCTGGTGACAAAAGTCTGCACCGCCGGGGTTCACAGGTACGACGCCATGACCGACCGGGACAGAATCCGCCTCAGACTCGCCGCCGATCTGTACCGCATGTGCCGCCGCAGACTGGGGTTGTGCACACTGCTCGAACATCCCGCCGTACTGCGCGGACTGAACAAGAGGGAACGGCTGCTTGTGCTGATGTGGTATGCCTCGCGGATGCCTGCCGCAGAGTTCTGTGAAGCCGCCGGTGCGGAAGAAGCTCTGCTCAGTCATGCACTGGCAAAACTGACCGGCAGAACCGGGAAACCGGAATAAAACGAAATCCGGATGCGCGTGAGAGCCGGACTGACCAACGATGTACGGCTGCTGCGCGGAATCATCCGGGGAAATCCCGCTTTCAATCAAAAAATGAGGATCGGCCGATGCAGAATCAGTCAGTCCTCATTTTCGTTTATTCTGTCATATCTTCTCTGCGGATCTGCGCCTCAGCGAAACAACCGCCATGGAGCATCCGCCGATCCGGGTCACATCCCCGTAAACCGGCTTCCTCTCCCAGCCGTCGACGAGCGTCACTTCCGCGTCGTGAATACCCCGCTTATTTCACAAACAGAATCCGGCATCCGTATCCGTCCATCGGGAACGTGAAGCCGTCACATCCACTGCTCAGCATATCTTTTGCTGTCGTCACGTCTTCCGGGAACGAAACCGTCACGCTCTCAATGGGAGAGGCGGAAATATTGACGACAAACGCGAGAAGCTGGTCGGACCCCATCAGATCGGTATAGCGGTAGTAGCTGATTTTTACCTTGTCGTGGGAAGACTGCGCCGCATTCGTCCAGTACGGCATCCACTGCGACTGCTCGATCGGGAATCCGTCGAAGATTTTCCACACTCTGCTCATCAGCTCCAGCGGATGCCCGATGTCGTTGGGACGGGGCAGGATTCCATGGAGAACGGAGCATGCGAGCGCCATTTCAAACGTCCAGTGCGGCGGGTTGGCATACGCAATGAATTCCACCGGTGCGCCCATGTTCCGTCCGATATATTCCGCGCGGAAGTAATCGAGATTCATATCGGCGGACGAGCCTTTCATCATCGCAAGCTGCAAATTCTCCCCGTACCAGGTCTGGTGGATGTACGGAATCGCGGTGAAATTGATGAATCCGAACGCGTGGACGTTGATTTCACCTCCGCGGGACTGCACGGCTTCATACAGCCGCTTGAACAGTTTTCTCACCGCGCTCCAGCGGTAGCTTCCGTGAAGAACACCGTCCTCATCGTACCAGCCGCAGCCGTGATCGGTGGAATAGCACATCCGCGCATGGGTAGTGCCGTCGAGATACACGCCGTCGGTGTGGCATTCGTCCATGATCTTCGTGATGCCGTCGATGAAGAGATCCGCGTACTCGCTGTTGTAGCAGACATTGTACGCCCGCTGGAACGGCACGCGCCACCATCCGCCATCAAGCCGGTTCTGCGCGTTTTTGTTCGCCGTTTTTCCGTGCAGTTCGCTCCATTCGGGCGACATCGTGGAGATTTCGTAGCCGAAATAGGTCAGCACTTTGATCCCGCGCTTGTGGCATTCGTCGGTGATGGTCTTGATCTGGTGCGTCGTGAACTCGCTCAGCTCAAACCAGTTCTGCGATTTGTTCCATTTTTCGTGCAGGATGAGCGTGGTCACACCTTTTTCCTTCAGCTCGTCGTAACGTCCCGCCAGCACGTCGATGTAGTTTCCCTTGACCTTGATGCCGCAGTCGAGATGGAACGCGTTGTGAATATACGGCTGTTTCGGGAACGGCTTGACGGGAGTCGCGTGCAGTCCGAAGGAAAACGCAATCGGCTGATACCCGTAAATACCGTTTTTCGGATCCGCAGACCACGATTTCGGGTGGCTGTCGAGAAGATGAACCCGCAGAACGAGGGCATCCCCGTCATGCACCAGCTCCATGGCACGGTTTCGGTCCGCCGGCTGCCAGTTCCGGTCGTTTTCCGCAAACCAGCCGAGCCCGCGTTCTTCATTTCCGAGCCACAGCAGGGACTTGAACGGCATTGCCGCGGACTCTGTCGGAATTGTTCCGCTCATCGACATGTCGGTATGCGGTCTCTGCGTGCCGTCGGCGAGGGAAAGCGCACTGTTCGGATGCATGTGGAAGAGCGTCATCGCTTCGGCGCGCAGGGGAATTTCCAGCCACAGCTGATCCAGCTTGAACAGCGTGGGGCTGGCTTCCGCGATTCCGAAAACCTGTGCCACGGTTTTGCCGCGCGTCATGAGCTTGAAATCCATGTCAATACAGCCGTCGTAATCGATTTTATAGCAGACATCCACGATGAACCGGTCAGACTGCTTTGCTCCGCAGATCACGATTTCTGCATCGGACCGCCGCTGGATGAAGCTCTCGGATTCGTTTGCCGGGTAATCGGTATCCCAGTTGGCTTCAGCTCCATCTTCCACGGCGACAATGCGCATCGGGGCCGCAAGCAGCTCAACACCCTCGGAACGCACGGATGTCAGCATGCCGTCAGCGCCGACGGTGTAATCCCGCCCGATCACATGGACGGTGTGTTCAAGACTGTTGGTTTCAGCACGGAGCGGAATGAAAGGATGGGGGATATGCATATTCGTTCTCCTGTTGTTCGGTCTGTGTACCTTTGATGCTGATTACATTATACTTCCGATTTCGTCATGATTCAATAGGGCAGGTGAATTTTCCGCTGTCAGTACAGCAAAAAAGCGTGCTGTTGATTACAGTTTCTGCATGTAATCACGGCACGCTTTCGTATTGGATTGGTTAACTGTGGGATGCCTTCCATTCCTCGAGTCCGGCTATGCCTTCGGGAGTAACCGGACGGAGCCACTTGGCACTGCGGAAATGTCTCAGGCAGAGGATGCTCTTGATGATATCCTCGCAGAGATACATGATGGCAAACACTGCGACAAACGGCAGATCGAGAATAAACGCCGCGATGAGCGTTGCGGGAAGGGAAAGTCCCCACAGGCAGGAGAGGTCGTAGATGACACCCGTTGTCGTATCGCCGCCGGAACGGAACACGCCGACAATCTGAATATACGGGATATTGCGGAGCGGGATTTCGAGGGCATATACCACAAGGAGATTCTGTGCAGTCAGAAGAACGGTTTCGGAAATGTTGCCGCTCAGGTTGAACACGCTGACGAGCTGTGCACGGTACAGGATGATTATCCAGCCGATGACGATGCTGACTGCGGGAATCAGGATGGTGAAGCGCAGGGCATCCTGACAGGCACGTCCGATTTTACCCGCACCGACGGATTTGCCGACCATGACGCAGCTTGCATTGCACAGACCGACGAAGAACGCAAATGCGATACTTTCAAACGTACGGAGAATGGTGAGGGCTTCGTAGTTTTCGTATCCGAGCGCACCGTAAATCGCATTGAAGCAGAAGGTGCCGAGTCCCCACATGGATTCGTTCGCCATGACGGGAAGCGCTTTCCTGTAGAACAGGGCAATGCTGGCTTTTGAGAAGTGCAGAAGTTCACGGAGCGGTGCATATACGATATTTCCGGGACGCAGGGAGAGCACCAGCAGAAGAATCGCGCCCGTCCATGAGGAGGCAACCGTTGCAAGAGCGGCACCGCGGATCCCCATCGCGGGAATTCCGAATCCGCCGAAGATGAAGAGGTAGTTGAGCACGGCATTTTCGACGGTGGTGATGAGCGCGACGTACATCGGCAGCTTCACCTGAGCCGTACTGCGGAGAACCGAGCTCCACACACCGGAAATCACCACGGCAAAGTAGGAGAATCCGGCAATCCTGAGGTAGGCAACCCCTTCCGCAATTACGGCTTCCTCATCACCGAAGATCCGCATGACCGCGGCGGGAGCAAGACAGGCGGCAATCATGAAAATCGCACCGAGTACAAGTCCCGAAACCAGCGCAATGCCGGAGGTACGGTGAATGCCTTTTTTGTCATCGACGCCGAAATACTGCGAGATGAAAATCGCGGCTCCCGAGCTGACGCCGAAGAGGAAAATGTTCAGAAGCCAGCTCCACTGACCGGCCATACCGGCAGCGGCGAGAGAAATATCTCCAAGCATGCTGACCATGAGAGTATCGACTAGGGAAAAGGAACTGGTCAGCATATTCTGGAACGCAATGGGGAGCGCAAGACGGAGCGTGACACGCCAGAATCCGCGATCCCCGACATAATTGGTAAGATTCAATGCGGAGACTCCTTGTCTGAGTGAAATGTTGTCGTATAACTATACCACATTTCGCACGAACAGTCAAGTCGGGATTTTTGTATCTGATCCGATTCTGCCCGCCGCGTAGCCGATGAACTCATCCCCGTCCCGCCGTCCATTGTACCAGAGGTGATACAGCCCATCCTCATCGCGGACAACGGTGGGCTTGTAGCAGGAATGCTCATCCCATGTGCCGGGCGTGGGCGTTACCAGCGGATTTTCCGGAACTCTCGTCCAGTTTGCGATGCCGTCCTTCGAGCGTGCCGCGCAGATGCATGCGGTGTGGATGTCGCGGTAGCCGATGTAAAACATCAGATAACCGTCGTCCTCACGGAGCACCTGTACCGCACCGATGCGGTTCTGTTCGTACTCATTTTCGGGTGCGCAGGTGAAGATCGGGTTCCGTGCGTCCTTGGTCCAGTGGATGCCGTCGTCCGATTCCGCATAACAGATCACGTTCGGCTCGTAGGTTTCACCGGCAGCGTACCACATGCGGAATCTGCCGTTTTCATACATCACGAAGGGATTCATGACGGAATCTTTTTCGAAATCTGTTTCCGGGACGAGAACGGGCTCCTTCTGAATCCGCTCGAAATGAATGCCGTCGTCGGAGCGTGCAATACCGATCCACGATTTGCCGACACGGTCTTCCCAGAACTGGCTGGTGAACCACATCAGGTATCCGTTTCCCATCGGATCGGGAATCACGCAGTTGCGGTTGAGGTTGTTCTCGCCCGTGGACGGATCGCATTCCAG
>JAFUQY010000426.1 GCA_017472105.1 Clostridia bacterium
GGCAAGCTCTACGGTCAGTGGCTGTGTGAAAGCTGCGTATTTGCCTACGACTTTGAAAAGTTTGATGCGGCAGATATCCTCCCCCTGTTCAAGAAGTACAATATCACCACCTTCTGTGCACCGCCCACCATGTTCCGCTTCTTCATCAAGGCGGGTATCGAAAACTACGATCTGTCCTCCCTCAAGCACTGCACCATCGCAGGTGAGGCACTGAACCCCGAAGTATTCCACAAGTTCAAGGAATACACCGGACTCTCCCTCATGGAAGGCTTCGGTCAGACGGAAACCACCCTCGTCATCGGCAACTATGTCGGCGACACTCCCAAGCCCGGTTCCATGGGTAAGCCGTCTCCTATGTACGATGTCGATATCATCACACCCGAAGGCAAGTCCTGCGAAGTCGGTGAAACCGGAGAAATCGTCATCAGCACCAAGAACGGCATTCCCGCAGGTCTCTTCAAGGGCTACTACCTCAACGAAGAAGCAACCAAGGAAGCATGGCACGACGGTTACTACCACACCGGTGACACCGCATGGCGCGACGAAGACGGCTACTTCTGGTACGTCGGTCGTGTGGATGACGTTATCAAGTCTTCCGGCTACCGCATCGGTCCCTTCGAAATCGAATCCGTCATCATGGAACTTCCCTACGTACTCGAATGTGCGATCACCGGCGTACCGGATCCCATCAGAGGTCAGGTTGTCAAGGCGACCATCGTTCTCGTCAAGGGAACGGAAGGCACGGACGAGCTGAAGAAGCAGATCCAGACCTACGTCAAGGAACACACCGCGCCCTACAAGTATCCCAGAATCGTGGACTTTGTGGATGAACTCCCGAAGACCATCAGCGGCAAGATCCGCCGTGTCGAACTGAGAGCAAAGGACAGCGCAAAGTAATCTCAGAATCAAACAAGGACGACTTTCATCACAGTGAAAAAAGTCGTCCTTTTCTTTATGAAAAAATGCCGTATGCGGTTGAAATTACAGCGGGGTTATAGTATAATATGATATGATAAGATTAAAAAAGCGAGGTATGTCATGAGAATTGTATTCTTTGATCTGGATACTCTCCGTCCCGACCATCTCGGCTGTTACGGGTATTTCAGAAACACCTCTCCCAATATCGACTCCATCGCGGCACAAGGCGTGCGTTTTGAGAATTATTACTGCTCCGACGCGCCGTGCCTGCCTTCCAGAAGCGCGCTTTCCTCCGGTCTGTTCGGCATTCACAACGGTGCTGTCGGACATGGCGGAACCGCGGGCGACCAGACACTTCAGGGCAGGGACAGAGGCTTCCGCAGCCGGTTTTCCCGCACCAATCTGTTCCAGCAGTTCCGGAACGCCGGGCTTCACACCGTCAGCATCTCCACATTCGCCGAGAGACATACCTCCTACTGGTACTACGGCGGCTTCAACGAGATGTACAACGTCGGTATGGGCGGCGGTGAACGTGCGGATCAGGTGTCACCCATCGCCATCGACTGGATCAGGCGCAACGGTAAAACCGACAACTGGTTCCTGCACATCAACATGTGGGACCCGCATACGGCATACCGCACACCTGAGGAATTCGGCAACCCCTTTGAAGGCGACGACTTCTTCGATCACACGTGGATGACGCAGGAAATCATCGACGAGCAGCGGAAGGAAGCATCACCGCATGGTGTGAGAGAAATCGGCATGTACGACAACACACCGTGGCCCGAATATCCGCGTCAGCCGATGGAAATCTTCGACATGAACGACTACCGCAGGCTCATGGACGGCTACGACTGCGGCATCGCGTACATGGACATGCACATCGGGTACATCCTCGACGCACTCAGGGAACAGGGCGTGTATGACGACGTTTCGTTCATCATCACATCCGACCACGGCGAGAACATCGGGGAACTGAACAGCTACGCCGAGCATTCGACCGCTGACCACATCACCTGCCGAATTCCGATGATTATCAAGTGGAACGGCGGACAGAAGGGAATCGCGGACGACACGCTCCGGTACAACATCGACCTCGCTCCCACAGTGGCGGATCTGTTCGGTTTGCAGAAGGCGAAAATCTGGGACGGCGAAAGCTATGCGAAGACCATCACCGACGGCGAAGCGTGTCCGAGAGATTACCTCGTCCTCTCGCAGATGGCGCATGTCTGCCAGAGAAGTGTCCGCTTCGGCGACTGGATCTACATGCGCACCTACCACGACGGCTACCACAACTTCCCGCGCGAAATGCTTTATAATATAAAGGAAGATTTTCACGAGACGAAGAACGTGGCAGCGGACCATCCGGAAATCTGCGACAGGGCTTCGCACATGCTCCTCGACTGGTTTGACGAGCAGATGATGAAATCGGATACCGGCATTGACCCGATGCAGACGGTGCTGAGAGAAGGCGGCCCCTATCACACACGCGGCTGGCTGAAATACTACTGCGAGCATCTCAGAAAAACCGACCGTGCGGAAGAAGCCGAAAAGCTGATCGCGCGTCACCCGGATGAGCTTTAATCTGTCAAAATTTTTTATAACATAAGGAGATATCCCCATGACTGAATGGCTTACAACATTTGTAAACACCTATGTTGTCCAGTTTGCCATCAACCTCGTACTTGCCGCACTGATTCTCATCATCGGCTTTGCGGTCATCAAGGCACTGGTCAAGAACCTCAAGAAGGCGAAGGGTTTCCAGAAAATTGACGTGAACGCCCAGTCCTTCCTCATCAACTTCATTTCCATCCTGCTCAAGGCAGTGGTTATCCTCTCCGCTGTCATCGTGCTCGGCGTTCCCGAATCTTCCGTGATTGCCGTTCTCGGTTCCTGCGGTCTGGCGATCGGTCTTGCACTTCAGGGCGGTCTGTCCAACATCGCATCCGGCGTAATCATCGTCCTCTGCAAGCCCTTCCACGTCGGTGACTTCATCAACGCGGCAGGCATTGCGGGTGTTGTCAAGGACATCGGCATCTACTACACCCTCATCACCACCGGTGACAATCAGGACATCCATGTTCCCAACGGCACCCTCGTCAACAGCACCATCACCAACCTTTCCACCGAAAACACCCGCCGTATCGACTTCGATTTCAATGTGGCATACAGCACCGATATTGATCTGGCGAGAAAGGTTCTTCTTGCAACCGCATCCATGAACGACATGACCCTCAAGGATCCCGCTCCGGAGGTTTACGTTGCGGCACACGGCGAATCCGCCCTTACCGTAAAGCTCCGCGTATGGGTTGCGGCTGAAAATTACTGGACCCTCTACTTCGACATGTACGAAGACGTCAAGAAGGCGTTCGACAAGTTCGGTATCGAAATTCCCTATCAGCACCTCAACGTCACCATCGACAACAAGTAATTCGGATCAGCGGATGTCTTCGGATGTCCGCTGTTTTGTATTGTGAACGGTTATTCATGATTTTGCGGAAAATATCACAAGAGAATCACCGAAATTTCGGGAAGATTTATATAGTGTTAATAAAATAATCACAAATATGTGGTATAATGATACCAGTGAAAGCAACTGAGGAGGACCCGACATGAATGTCCTGATGCTTCTGAGACCGAAAAGTGAAGTACAATATGTGTACGACAGCTGGACCCTGCGGAAGGGCCTGGAGAAAATGAGAAGTGGAGGGTACACGGTGCTGCCCGTACTGTCCCGCGACGGACTTTATCTGGGAAGTGTGAGTGAAGGCGATTTTCTCTGGTATCTTGCGGACAACGGCGATTTCCGCGATACCGTAAAAATCCGGGATATCATACGCCCCGACTGGATGCCTGCGGTGAACGTGAGTGTGTCCATGGAAAGCCTGATTCACAGCGCGGAAAGCCAGAACTACATACCGGTCACCGACGACTGGGGCACCTTCATCGGACTTGTGACCCGAAGCACCATCATCAAAACCTTTTGCAGTGCGGAAAACTGCACTTCCGTATCCGCAAGATAACGAAACTGACCGTCCGTTTTTCCGTCTGGATTACCGGCGGTCATTTTTTTGTTTACAAGCCGCGGACAATGTGATATAATATGAAAAAATGAAGAAAAACGAACAAACGAGGTACGGATTATGATTAAACTTGGCATCATCGGTTCCAATTTCGTCTCCGACTGGCTGTGCGATAGCGTGGATGCATCCGACGGCATCGTCAATCACGCGGTCTATTCCCGGACGGCGGAAAAAGGGAAGGAATTCGCCGGAAAGCACCGGATTCCCAATATTTACACCGACATGGAGGCGTTTCTCTCGTCCGATATTGACGCCGTGTACATTGCAAGCCCGAATTTCTGCCATTTTGAGCAGTCCGTGAATGCGATGAACCACGGCAAGCACGTTCTCGTCGAGAAGCCCGGAGCCCTGAACGAAGCGCAGTGGA
>JAFUQY010000427.1 GCA_017472105.1 Clostridia bacterium
AACCTTCGGTTTCAATGAATTAAAACGCGGAGCGTTTTTTCCGATTCTCTTCACTCTTCACCCTTCTCTCTTCACTCTCCCGAAAGGAGTCCATCATGCATTACGGAGAAATCAAAAACTGCGATATCGCCAACGGGATCGGGGTGCGGGTGACGCTGTTCGTCTCGGGATGCACGAACCGGTGCCGGGGATGCTTTCAGCCGCAGACGTGGGATTTTGACTACGGTCAGGAGTTCACCCGCGAAACCGAGGACAAAATCCTTGATATGCTGTCTCCGTCGTACATCACGGGGCTGACCCTCCTCGGCGGTGAACCGTTTGAGCCGGAAAATCAGCGCGTGCTTGTGCCGTTTCTGCGCCGCGTGAAGCTGAGATACCCCGCAAAAACCGTGTGGGCGTTCTCCGGATTCACGCTGGACGAGCTTCTCACCGACGGATTCCGCGCGAGATGCGAGGTCACGGACGAGATGCTCTCGATGGCGGATGTGCTCGTCGACGGACGGTTCGTGGAAGAGAAGAAGGATATCGCCCTCCGTTTCCGCGGCTCGTCGAATCAGCGGATCATTGATCTGAAGAAAACCCGCGAAGCCGGACATGCCGTGATGTGGGACGGATGAGGAACGTGAAGGTGTATTCAATTGTTTTATCAAAGATGTTCCTGCGTCAGCAAGCCAAACGCTGATCTCTGTCATTCAGAGGGCGAAAATTGCTGGCAGCCACAGCCATACACGGCCCTCAGAATGACAAAATCGGATGTTGGGCTTGTTGACGCTATATACGGCTTGAATATAAGATAGGGGGCATCCCTCATCCCATATCACCAAATCCGAACGCCGATTTTCGGCTGAGTCCATAGCAAATCCGGCATTTTCACAAAATATCCGTAAAATATTTGTCAAATCTGTGCAAATATCTGAAAAACATCCGTCTTGCCGAAATCTATTGCAATTTCGCGGCGGATGTTTTATAATTGAGAAAGCATAATTCAAATCCAATACATCAGGAGAACATAAAATGAAGAGAATCCTCACCCTTCTGCTTGCCTGCTCCATGCTTCTTTCCGCAGTCGCGTGCAGTGACAATGCGGCGGATGAAACCCAGGGCTCCGCTGACACCTCCGCAAGCGTTTCCGGCACCACCGAAACCACCGGCGAAGAAACCACCGGCGAAACCTCCCGTGCCGACGTCAAGGACAACCTTCCCGAAATCAGCTTCGACGGCCGTGAATTCCGTGCGGCTTCCACCACTTCCACCCAGTACGAATTCTACTCCGAAGAAATCACCGGCGAAGCAACCAACGACGCAGTTTACAACCGTAACCTCTACATCGAAGACCGCTTCGGCGTGAAGATCGTTCCCATCGAATACGCAAGCCTCGGCGACATCACCGGCGACGTTGCAAAGCTCGTTCAGGCAGGCACCGACGCTTACGAAGTTGCATCCCACTGCGCATGGAGAGCATCCACTCCCATCGGCGCACATGCATACCGCAACTGGCTTGAAGTGGAACACATCGACCTGACCCAGCCCTGGTGGAACCAGCTCGCAAACGACCAGAGCACCATCAACGGCTTCCTCTACACCATCACCGGTGACATCAACATTTCCTCCCTGCTGAACACCTACGCGATGTTCTTCAACATTGACCTCGCGGAAGACTACGGCATCACCGCAGAATCCCTCTACAACCTCGTTTACGAAGGCAAATGGACCGTTGACAAGTTCATCGAAATCACCTCCGCGGTATTCCAGGACCAGAACGGTAACGGTATGAAGGACGACGCTGACACCTTCGGCTTCGCAGCATGGCCGGGCATCTCCGCTGACGCATGGCTCGCTGCATTCGACCAGCCCATCTCCGGCAAGGACGAAAACGGCTTCCCGACCCCTGTATTCATGACCGACAAGACCGTTGCGGCTGTTGAAAAGATCAGCAACTTCTACTACAACACCCAGGGCTGCTATGCCGACATGGGCACCGCTGAATATGAAGTAACCATGTTCGTGAACAATCAGGTTATCATGGTTCCCTCCATCTTCAACGACGCATTCACCCAGTACAGAAACATGGACGCCGCTTACGGTATCGTTCCTTATCCGAAGTGGGACGAAGCACAGACAAGATACCTCACCAACGCGCGTGACCAGTACACTGTCCTCGGTATTCCCGCATTCAAAGCTGACAGCGACCTCGAGTTCATCGGCATCATCACCGAAGCGCTCGCAGCAGAATCCTACCGTTCCGTATTCCCCCAGTACTACGACATCGCTCTGAAGGGCAAGTACTCCGTTGACAAGGACACCGCAAACATGGTTGACCTCGTTCTCTCCGGCAGAAACTTCGACTTCTCCTTCCTCTTCGGTGACAGCCAGTTCCAGCGTCTGCCCTACATGTTCCGCGACCTTCTCGCAGACAGATCCACCGACGTAGCATCCAAGTACAAGAGAATGGAAAAGGTTCTCGCAAGATCCGTTGCCAAGCTCGCAGACCTGTACATGGAACAGGAATAATTGAATCCGATCAAATGAAGAAAAGCAGCTTATACCGCAAGGTAAGGCTGCTTTTTTGTGTTGTTTTGGCTGGTGGGAATTTTTTTGTGAATCCCGAGGGAGACCCCAATGTTATTAACTTAAGGCAAATCCGACTTATTCCAGCCTGACGCTACCCTTTGTCATTCAGAGGGCTGTGTATGGCACGAAATACATACTGTTTCACAGTACGTTACGCCATACACCATGCCCGAAGAATCTGTGCATGTCCTATTCAGATCGGAATATGTCCGTGGTATTCATTCCTACTCAGGTGAAGGTTACTCACGAACGATTATAATGGACGGTTTGAACAGATATTATTTCTGTAAATTGTACGTTATTACAAAGCGAGTACCCTTAAGCTGAACAGGCACGACAACCACGGACATATGCCGAACCAAACAGGACATGCACAGATTCTTCGGGCAGGACATTGGGCATAAATTATCAGAACAGCCCGCCCTCAGAATGACAAAACTGTATGTTGGGCTTGTTGACGGATAACTTTTACCTTAAGTTAATGACTTTTTTGTGTTGTTTTGGGTTTGGGTCATGCCGTATTCCGTGTTTTTCGGCGGGAGGAAAACAGGATGTAATTTCGATTGGCGGTGATTTTTTCCCGATTGAACATACCGTCAGCCGATTCCCGTTGATTTTGTAGGGTTGATCCCTTGCGGTCAACCGCTGTAAAAACACAAAACCAACGATATTTTGTAGGATAACAGCCGTGTATCGGATGTGTCTGCACGGAAAGGATATTGGGTTGAAATTGTCCGACGGTTGACCGCAAGGGATCAACCCTACAATAATTTAAGGCATCTGCATCCCCGGAACCGTCATACAGATTTCACCTCATCAATTCCTCCGCCAGTTCCCCGAACAGCTTCGCGGCGGCGGCGGTGGTCGTCACGTGATGTTTCAGCAGATCCTCCCGGAAGAAGTGCAGGAAGATCCCGCAGAATTCCTCGTCCACGATGATCGCTTCCGTGTGACCGGTGGCGAGGTTGTAGTCCGTGTCGGCTGGGATGAACTGCACGCCTTCGCCTTCGTAGCACGTCGCCTCCATGCCGGTGAATCCACGGTCGTCGCGGAGGAGGTATGCGTTGAAATACGGATTCGTCCGCGTCTGATGCGCGAGATTTTCCAGAATCCGGGCGCGCTCCGCTTTTGTGTACGGCCGCATCAGGAAGAAATGGTCGGAAGTGCATCCCGTCTCCGCGAACTTCCGGATCGCCGTCTCCGAGAATACCACGTGCGTCACTTTGTGCTGGGTGAACGTGTTCCGGTAGCGCATCTGCTGGATTTCCGCAAGCCGCTCGATCGTCCGGGTGAAATCCGGGGTGTCAAGACCTGCCTGCCGCGCACCGTCGAGACATGCATTTTTCAGAATCTCCGTCTCGATCTGATTCAGGCACACATCCGGCTTGAACATGTACACGTTCCGGTTTTCCTCGAGCCGGCGGTAGGTGTCCGTGAAGGTGAGGTAGTCCCCGGGAGAGAAAACGGGCGGATACGTCGTCTTGATCGGGCGCGGAGAAATGTCGAGAAGGGCAAGATACCGCTCCCAGTACGCGAAAATCCCGGCGGATTCGTGGATCACTCCGCTGTATTCGTCCGGGAACATCATCTGATACTCCCGCACCGCACCGTCGGATACAACGCGGCAGGCAATGCAGTTCATGCCGATGAACGCGAGGGGCCCCGTGGGATCACTTCCGCCGCGCACGGAGAAACATGTATAATTCGGAAATCCGAACAGACCCGTCAGGGTTACAATCATCGAAGCCGTCCGCGCGGGATCGCTGTTGACCGCCATGAAGTGCCGCACCGTGAGCTTATCCATCGCTGCCGATCCGAGCAGAACGGCAAGCTCCCGTGCCAGCGCGCGCGACGAGCAGTTGAGAATGAGCACTTCCGCGGAGTCGGACTGACGCAGAACCGAGGTCAGGTTGCAGAGAGGGAAGGCGCCCGTTTCCGACTGCATCACAATCTCCGGCACCGGCTGCCGCGTCGGCTGAAGAAGCTCGCGGATCTGATCCCGTGCGCGCAGAACACCCTCGCCGACCTCGTCCGTGTGAACTGCAAGCGCGAGTGCGGCTTTCTCTTCCTCCGTGAGGGAGAGCGCAGAGGACTCCGAAACTTCCCGGTAAACCTTGCGGATGCTGTCCATGCCCGCCGTTCCCGAAAAAACGCGCGAGAGTGTGGTCTTGCTCTTATGCCCAAGAATCCGGCTCAGCTCCGCCGCAGTGATGTCACGTTCCCGGATGATGCGTTCCAGGCAGACGCGGAAGGATTCGTAAGTTTTATGCATAATATACATTCCGTTTCGTATGTTATGCGTATATTATAACAAAATTGATTCGGTATTGCAAGTGGTTTATGGGAATTTTTGGGGACGGTTATGCATGGTGCACGTCGCATGGGGAAGGTGTATGGCGGATTTTTGGGGTTCACGCCGGATTTTTGGGTTCATACCGGATTTTTGGGTGCACGCCTCATCCGTCACGGATTTTCAATCCGCGCCACCTTCCCCGGCTGCGTTCATTCGGCTGAAATTGTTCGTGCCTGCACGGGGAAGGCTTATTGGGTTGTCCGTCCCGCAGTTCTACGGATATTTTGGGGTTTGATTTATCGTAAAATCACGTTTTTCTTCCGGCGATGCTGCGGGAGCATAAATCCAATATGCCTTCCCCCGCAGGTATAAACGATTTCAGATAGCCGAACGCGATGGGGAAGGTGGCGCGATTTTTGAAAAAAATCGTGACGGATGAGGCGAGAACCTTCCCATGCGGCGAGAACCTTCCCATGCGGCGAGAACCTTCCCATGCGGCGAGAACCTTCCCATGCGGCGAGAACCTTCCCATGCGGCGAGAACCTTCCC
>JAFUQY010000428.1 GCA_017472105.1 Clostridia bacterium
GATGCGTCGGAAAAAGCGGTGATGAACGGGAGTGTCAAAATAATCAGTTGGCGGAGGCAATGATTCTGCAAAAAAATACCAAAATGTAAGGAAGAGTAGGAATTAGTTGCCATCAGCATCTTGACAAGATATGGATCGAATGATATAATGTATCTGTATTATAATCTCTATTATTGGGCGTGTTTTGGACTTTCTGAGCTTCGGACAGAGGCGGAAAACAATTCCTACTCTTTCTTACATTTTGGTATTTTTTTGCAGAATCATTGCCTCCGCCAACTGATTATTTTGACACTCCCGTTCATCACCGCTTTTTCCGATGCATCCGTGCTCCGGTTTCCTCCTTTTCACAGGGAACCGGGCTTTTTTTCTTCTCCCTGACATTGTGCACACCGGATTTTTGTGATACAGTCACAGGAGTTCACAAATACCGCAGAAATTCACACTTTTCACATGCCGGATTCTTCACATCCAAACAAAGCCGTCCATATTTGTCTATTCCGACAGTTTACATATATTTTTTCAACATTGTATTGACTATTTCCACGAATTGATGTACAATAAGTACATTGTAATCGATAAGGAGGGTGCGATTCTCCATGGCCCGATTCCGCAGTGCCGGACGGATCGCTTCTGCCGCGTTTCTGATGCTTCTCTGCACCACATCCTGCGGCACGGAACGAACCGAAACAAACGGATTTCTTTTTGACACCTATACATCCTTTGTCATCTCCGGCGCAGACTCCGCACAGACCGCGGACAGCATCACGGGTGCCCTCACCGGACTGAGCGATGCTTTTGCGCTCTGCTACACGCACGACGCGGCGGATCTGCCGGAAAATCCCGTCTACGGCGACTGTCTCCGTCAGGTTCTCGATCTGAGTTCGCAGTACGGCGGCGGCGTGGACGTGACCTGCGGTGCGCTGACTTCCCTCTGGGGCATCTCCGACGGAACGTATCACATCCCATCGGACGGCGAAATCGCGGATGCACTGGCAACCATCACCGGCGACGGCACCTTCACTGACGGAACAAAGCTCGATTTCGGCGCCGCGGCAAAGGGTTACGCCTGCGATGAAGCAAGCCGGATTCTTGCCGGCAGCGGTGCGGACTATGCCGTGATCGATCTCAGCTCATCGACGCTTCTCTGGGGCGAAAAACCGGACGGTGCAAAATTCCGCGCGGGAATCACACACCCGGACGGGAACGGATACCTCGGAATCATCGAAACCGATGCTGCATATCTTTCCACAAGCGGCGGGTATGAGCGTTATTTCGAAGCGGACGGTCAGCGGTTCTCGCATATCATGGATATCCGCACGGGACGTCCTGCCGAAACCGATCTCGTCTCTGTGACCGTCATTGTCCCGGCAGAAAATGTGGGCGGCGGCATCTTATCGGACTTTCTTTCCACACTGATTACTATCGAAGGCACGGCTCAGCTTGACAAATGGCTGGCTTACGAAGAATTTTCCGTCATCGCCGCGGACGAAAACGGCATTCTCCACTCGGACTTTCCCGGATTTCTCCCGGACGGGGACAGCGGTTACCGATATGAATAACAACAGACGCATTCTGACAGTCCGCGACGCCGTGATCCTCTGTTTCATCCTCGTCCTGCTGTGCATCCTCATCCTGTATCCCGGACAAACCTCCGGCGGTGCGTATGCTGTGATTGCCACGGACGGTGAGACTGCGGCACGGCTCCCGCTGGACAGGGACGGCACGTACACCTTCCCGCAGACCGGCGACATGGTTTTCACCGTAGAGAACGGTGCCGTTTCCGTGACAGCAAGCGGATGCGGTGACCTGACCTGTGTGAGAACCGGCGCGATATCGTCTCCCGGCGAGGCAATCGTGTGTGTTCCGAACCGGACTGCCGTCACCGTGGAAGGAGCGGAAACCTCCGATGACCTCGACGTGGTACTGAAATGATTCAACTCAAACCGGACAATGTTTCTCCTGCACGGTACAGTGCCGTGATGGGACTCCTCTTCGCCTGCACCGCGGCACTGAACGTCATGGAAAGCATCGTTTCCGCCGCACTTCCCGCAGGCATGCGCATAGGACTGGGCAACATCGTCATCATGGCGGTGATTCTTGCCGTCAATCTTCCGTCGGCGGCTCTGCTGGTGATTCTCAAGGCAGTTTTCGTCTTCCTCACCCGCGGATTCACAGCCGGACTGCTCTCACTCACCGGCGGATTTCTCGCATTTCTCGTGACGGCAGTCCTCTTTCAGCGCACAAACGCTTCCTTTATATTAATAAGCACGCTCGGATCCCTTTCCCACTCGGCAGGACAGCTTCTCACATCGCGCCTCCTGCTCGGAACGGACGCCATCTTCGCCTATGCACCCATTCTTTTCGCGGGTTCAGCGGCGGCGGGCATCTGCACAGGGATCGTGCTCAAAGCGGTATTTCCGCAGATTGAACGAATTTTACAGCACTCCGATGCTGCATCATCAACGAACAGGGAGGATTATCAAGAATGAACAGGCTCAACGGCATTCACCTTGCTCATGACAAGAACACGCAGAACAGCGCGACCGTGGAATTTCCGCTGCCCCAAAGCGTAGTGATTCTCATGTCCCAGCATATGGGCGCGCCCTGCGACTGTCTTGTGAAAAAGGGCGACACCGTGACCGCAGGACAGAAAATCGGTGACTCCACAGCTCCTCTGTCTGCCCCCATCCATTCATCCGTATCCGGCAAGGTCACGGATGTAACGGACTACCTTCTGCCGAGCGGCAGTGTATGCAAAGCGGTCGTGATCGAAACCGACGGCAAGCAGACCATGTGTCCCGATCTCACCGTACCCACCGTCACCGACCGGAAGTCCTTCATCGCGGCGGTTCGCGAAAGCGGTCTGACCGGTCTCGGAGGCGCCGGATTCCCCACGCATGTCAAGCTGAACTACGATCCGGAAAAGACGCCGGTGGACACCCTTGTCATCAACGCCGCCGAGTGCGAGCCGTACATCACAAGCGACTGCCGCGAGCTGATCGAATCGCCGGACGATGTGGTTGACGGCATCCTCACGGTACTGAAATACATGAACATCGCCTCCTGCAAGCTCTGCATCGAGAACAACAAGCCCGAGGCAATCGCGCTCATGAAGCAGAAAACGGCGGCTCACAGCGCAATCGAAGTCGTGACTCTGCCGTCCGAATACCCGCAGGGCGCGGAAAAGGTCATCGTCTACTCCGCAACCGGACGCATCATCGGCGAGGGCGAGCTTCCGTCGGCACAGGGCGTCATGGTCATGAATGTCTCCACCGCCGCACACATCGCACGGTATCTCAAAGACGGCATCCCGCTCATCCGGCGCCGCATCACCTTCGACGGAGACGCTGCCAAGAACGGACGCGGCAACTATTTCGTCCCGATCGGCACAAAAGTCAGCGACATTCTCGCCTACACCGGCACCAACAACGCAAAAAAGATTCTCTCCGGCGGTCCGATGATGGGCATGTGCCTCCACGATCCGGATCAGCCCGTGACAAAAACCACCAATGCCATCCTCGCGTTCAACAGCGGCAATCTGCCCCATTCCACTGCATGCATCCGCTGCGGACGGTGTTTCCGTGCCTGTCCGTTCAAGCTCATGCCGATGATGATTGAGCTCGCCTACAAGGAAAAGAACGTGGAAGAGCTCAGGCGGCTCAAAGTCACGCTCTGCATGAACTGCGGCTGCTGTACCTACGCATGTCCCGCAAAACGTCCCCTTGCCGAAACCAACCAGCTGGCAAAGGCACTCATCCCCAGAAAATAATTACGCAAAGGAACTGTTGATATGAACGGATTATATGTATCCCCGTCCCCGCACCGGACCTCGGATATCACAACAGCCAGAGTGATGCTGATGGTAATCATCGCACTGTGTCCCGCGGCAATTGCAGGCTGTATCTTCTTCGGTCCCCGGGCGGCGCTCGTTCTCCTGGTCTGTGTGGCTTCTTCCGTGATTTTTGAGGCACTTGCCAGAATCATCATGAAGCGGGAACAGACCGTGTACGATCTCTCAGCCGTTGTCACCGGACTTCTGCTGGGCATGAATCTTCCCGCAACCACGCCCATCTACGTCGCCGTCATCGGCAGCTTTATCGCAATCGTCATCGCAAAACAGCTCTTCGGCGGTCTCGGACAGAATTTCGCCAACCCCGCCATCGCCGCACGTATCGTCCTCATGCTCTCCTTCGCCGACAGCATGACAAACTGGGTTGTTCCCTTCTGGTACAATCAGGAGCTTGACACCGTCACGGGTGCGACTCCTCTCGGCGCACAATGGCTTGCAGCGGGCGACGGTCTGAAAATGGCTCCGTTCACCGTCGGCGAACTCTTCTTCGGAAACATCGGCGGATGCATCGGTGAAACCTGCACGGCGGCTCTCCTCGTCGGTGGCATCTTCCTCATCGTGACAAAGATCATCTCACCCGCAGCTCCCGCCGCATTCATCGGATCCTTCGCCCTTCTGACCTTCATCTATACCGGCAGCATCGTGGAAACCGTTTACGGTGTGCTGGCGGGCGGTCTTGTGCTCGGTGCGTTCTTCATGGCAACCGACTACACCACCACTCCCGTCACAACCGCCGGCAAGATCGTCTTCGGCATCGGATGCGGACTTATGACCTTCATCATCCGCAATTTCGGCAGCTTCCCGGAAGGCGTCTCCTTCGCGATTCTCCTCATGAACCTGCTGACTCCCTACATCGACAAGCTGACCCTCACCACGCCCTTCGGTGTCAAAAAGCCCGTAAAGGCAGCCAAATCCAACGGAGAGGAGTAACCGGATATGTTTTTCAAAGAAAAAATCAAGCCGCCGCTGGTGCTGACGCTCATCTGTCTGATCGCGTGCGGACTTCTGGTTGCCGCATATGAAGCTACCTATGTTGACAACACCGGCGTCATGACCGATAAGCTGATCGCCGGCATCAACGAAGCATACGGCTCCGGCTCCGCGGATTATTTCGAAATCCTCACAAACGCAGACGGCTCCGTTCTCACTTATGACGGCGTCACATCGGTTCTCTCCGACGGACGCTGCACCGCTTTTGAAGTTACCACCGACGGTTATTCCTCCGGAGGTCTTCACTGTCTGGTTGCACTCGACGCCAGCGGCAAGGTCTGGAAGGTTGTCATCATGTCCATCAGCGAAACTCCCGGTCTCGGCACCAAGGTACAGAACGCCGACTTCCTCTCCCAGTTCCACGGTCTCAGGATTTCGAATCTGGCTCCCGCGGAAAGTGATGCCCCCGTCACCGGAAAGGCAGTCTGGGGTACCCGTGCAGAAATCGACGCGCTCACAGAAGCCGCAGAAAAGCCCGCCGTCAGTCAGACCTTCACCCTTGACGCCATCTCCGGCGCGACCCGGTCTTCAAACGGCGTTTACAGGGCAGTTCAGATTGCGCTCGAGGCTTATCAGGAAATGAACGGAGGTGCACAGTAATGGCAAAAGAACCCAAAAGCAACTTTTATGAATTTACAAAAGGGCTGATCCGGGAAAATCCCACACTCGTGACCCTGCTCGGTATGTGTCCCACACTCGCCGTCACCACCATGGCATCCAACGCCATCGGCATGGGTCTTGCGACAACCTTCGTTCTCGTCTGTTCCAATATCGCAATTTCCCTTCTGAAAAACGTCATCCCCAAGGCGGTGCGTCTCCCCTGCTTCATCGTCGTCATCGCCAGCTTCGTAACGCTCATCGAATTCCTCCTGAAGGGCTACATCCCCGCACTGTATGACAGTCTCGGACTCTTCCTCTCCCTCATCACCGTAAACTGCATCATCCTCGGCCGTGCAGAAGCATTTGCCTCCAAGAACAACGTGCTCAAATCCGCCCTCGACGGTCTCGGCAACGGTCTCGGATTCACCCTCGCGCTTCTCACCATGGGTACCGTCCGCGAAATCATCGGTACCGGTCAGTGGATGGGCATCGATCTGCACTTCCCCGTCACCATGCCCCTCTTCATCATGCCCGCCGGCGGTTTCTTCACCCTCGGCTGCATCATCGCACTCGTGAACAAGATCGCACAGAAGAAGCCCCCGCAGGAAATCGGATGCGCGGCTTGTCCCAATGCGTCCCACTGTCCCACCTTCAACAAGAATCTCATCGCCAAGGAGGAAGCTGAACAATGAAAGAACTTCTTGTAATTCTGCTCAGCGCAATGCTAGTCGACAACTTCGTTCTGTCCAAGTTCATGGGTATCTGCCCGTTCCTCGGCGTTTCCAAAAAGCTGGACAGCGCGGTCGGCATGGGCATGGCTGTTACCTTCGTCATGGTCTGCGCAACCGTCTGCACCACGCTCATCTACTCCCTGATTCTCACGCCGATGGGACTCACATACCTCAAAACCATCGCGTTCATCCTCATCATCGCCCTGTTCGTGCAGATTGTTGAAATGATCCTGAAGAAAAAGCTCCCGTCCCTCTATGACGCGCTCGGCGTGTATCTTCCCCTGATTACCACCAACTGCGCAGTGCTCGGCGTGACCATTCTCAACATCGACAACAGCTACAACATGATCCAGTCCGTTGTCAACGCGCTCGGTGCAGGTCTCGGCTTCACCATTGCCCTCATCATCTTCAGCGGCGTGCGTTCCCGTGTCAACTCCGCGGATGTTCCCGAGGTATTCAAGGGGATTCCCGCAACCCTCATCGCCGCATCCATCGTATCGGTCAGCTTCATGGGATTCTCCGGTCTGTTCGGTTGATCCCAAAAGAAAGGAACAAATGCTATGACAACATACATTTTCCCCATGCTGGTGTTCGCCGCCATCGGTCTTGTTGCCGGTGTCCTGCTGACCGTATGCTCCAAAATTTTTGAAGTCAAGGGAGACGAACGCATCGAAGCCATCAGCGAAGAGCTGCCCCAGGTCAACTGCGGTGCGTGCGGTTATTCCGGATGCTCCGACTACGCGGCGGCTATCGTGAATGACGGTGCGCCCATCAATCTCTGCAAGCCCGGCGGCTCCGATACCGTGGCGAAGATCGCACAGCTCACCGGTCAGGAAGTGCTCGCCATCATGCCGCAGGTTGCTGTGATCCTGTGCAACGGTGACTGCAACGCGACCCGCTACAAGTACGAATTTCAGGGCATCCAGTCCTGCAAGGCAGCCAACCGCTTCTACAACGGTGCGAAGGTCTGCACCCACGGCTGTCTCGGCTTCGGCGACTGTGCTGCTGTCTGTCCGCAGGATGCGATCATGGTCATCGACGGTCTGGCGAGAGTGGACAAATCCAAGTGCATCGGCTGCGGTCTCTGCGTGAAAACCTGTCCCGACCACCTGATTATTCTCCGTGATATCAACAAAAAGATCGACGTTTGCTGCTCCTCCACGGATATCGGCAAGATCGTGCGCTCCGTCTGCTCCCACGGCTGCATCGGCTGCAAGCTCTGCGAAAAAAAGTGCCCGCATGACGCCATCCACGTGGTCAACAACATCGCGCGCATCGACCATTCCAAGTGTCAGGAATGCAGCATCTGCGCGGACGCTTGTCCCACCAAGGCAATCCGCAAGTGCGACATGATCTACGATCTGTAATTCCCAAAAACACAAAACCTCCCGATGGATTGACGAACCGTACAGTTCAGTCATCGGGAGGTTTTCTTTATTTTATGTAGTCTTATTTCAAGCCTGCACCCGGAACGGTGAGATGGAACGGGTCGAGCACTTCGTCGAGCTTTTCTCTGTCAAGAAGCTGCTGTTCCTCAACCAGCTCACGGACGGATTTTTCCGTCTTGAGTGCGGTTTTTGCGATGTCAGCCGCCTGCTTGTAGCCGATGTGGGGCGTAAGTGCGGTGACGGTGCAGACGCTGTGGTCGAGAAGGTACTGACAGCGTTCCTTGTTCGCCGTGATGCCCACGATGCAGTTGTCAACGAGGGTACGGACGGCACGGGTGAGGGTGGTGATGGATTCAAAGAGACGGTAGAACGCCACGGGCTCGAATGCGTTGAGCTCAAGCTGACCGGCTTCCGCGCACATGGAAATGGTCACGTCGTTGCCGATGACAGCGTATGCAACCTGGGACACAACCTCGGGAATAACGGGATTGACCTTGCCGGGCATAATGGAGCTGCCGTTCTGCATGGCGGGAAGATTGATTTCGCCGAAGCCCGTTCTCGGACCGGAGGACATGAGTCTGAGGTCGTTGCACATCTTGGAGAGCGTTACGGCACATGCCTTGAGCATACCGGAAACCGCAACGACGCCGTCGAGGTTCTGTGTGCCGTCAACGAGGTCGGTGGTGTTGGTAACCGCGATGCCTGCCGCGTCGGATACGTCTCTTGCGATGTCTTCCAGATATTCCGCGGGAACGTTGATGGCAGTTCCGATTGCGGTTGCGCCCATGTTCAGAACGGAAATCTGATCGCGCACACGGCTGATTCTCTGAAGGTCGCGCTTGACTGCGGATGCGTATGCGTGGAATTCCTGACCCAGACGGATCGGAACGGCGTCCTGAAGCTGGGTACGGCCGACCTTGAGGACATCGTCAAATTCCTTTGCCTTTTCGAGAAGAGCCGCGTCCAGACGGTGGAGTTCTTCCAGCAGCGGAGGAATCAGAGCCAGTGCCGCCAGCTTGCCGGAGGACGGATAAATGTCGTTCGTGGACTGGGACATGTTGACATGGTCGTTGGGATGCACAATGGAGTAGTCGCCCTTTTCACCGCCCAGAATTTCGATGGCACGGTTTGCGATGACTTCGTTCGCGTTCATGTTTGCGGAAGTACCCGCGCCGCCCTGAATGGGGTCGACAATGAACTGATCGTGGAGCTTGCCGTCCATGATTTCGTCGCATGCCTGAATGATGGCGTCACAGATGGGGCGTTCCAGAATGCCCGCGCGGTTGTTTGCGTACGCACTTGCCTTCTTCAGCGCCGCCAGCATGTTGATCTGCATATCATGCATCCGTCTGCCGGTGATGTGGAAATTCAGATATCCTCGCAGAGTCTGCACACCGTAGTAGGCATCTGCGGGAACTTCAAGAGTACCGATGGAATCCGTTTCGAGACGAATATTCGACATTTTTGTACTTCCTTTATATTATGATATTTTGAATTATGACAATCTTTGCTTCCATACTATTATACGCTGAAACCCGCACGGTGTCAACGGCATTATTTGACTCATTTCAGGATCGCGCACGGGCGTTTTTCATGCAAAATTTTACCACTCCGCTTCCACGCGCTTGGCGAAGAGGGTATCGTGGTTGATCCGGGTGTAAAACTTGCTCCGGATGCGGTCGTAATCGGTGAGTCCGAGCCCGAGAATCCACATCAGCTTGGTGATCGTCGCCTCGAACGTCATGTCATACGCCTCGATGAGCTTGAAATCCTGCTTGATCTTCTTGCCGACCTCGTAGACCGTCATGTGGCTGCCTTCATTTGCGACCTGCGTGGTCATGACGACGAACTTGCCCTTGTCCGACCACTTGTCCATCTCGCCGTAAAAAGCGTCCGTGAGCGTCTGGGGAATGCCGCCCACGCCGAAGCTCTCGATCACGATGCAGTCGTAGTGCTCAAAGAGATACGACAGGATGTGCGGCTTCATGCCCGGGATCAGCTTGAGGGTGCAGACGCTCTCCCGCATGTCGTAGTAGAAGTGGACGTCGCCCTGAATCGGAATCTCCGGCAGGTAGCGGATAATCATGCCGTCCTGAATCACCGCCGGGAAGGGATAATTCAGACTGGAGAAGGCGTTGAAGCTCTTTGCTCTTTCCTTTCTCGCGCGGGTTCCGACGATGACCTTGCCGTCGAAAACGATGCTCACGTTCTGCGATCCGTCGTCTGCGGCGTAGATGAAGCTGTCGAGCAGATTGGATTTCGCGTCGGTGACGTCCATGTTGATCGGCTTCTGCGCACCGGTGACAACGATGGGCTTGGCGGAATTCTGGATCATGTAGGACAGCGCCGCCGCCGTGTACGCGAGGGTATCCGTCCCGTGGCAGATCACGAATCCGTCGTATTTGTAGTAGTTTTCCTCAACGGCGCGCACCATGAGCTTCCAGTGTTCCGGCGTGACGTTGGTGCTGTCGAGATTGCAGACCTGAAGCGTCTGAACCTCGCATACCTCACGCACCGCCGGAATGCAGGAGAGAATATCCTCCGGTGTCAGTCCCGGTGCAAGTCCGTCCTCGGTCTGACGGGATGCAATGGTCCCGCCGGTGCCGATCATGAGTATTTTTTTCATAAATTACCTCTCCCATTCTCAGAAATCCGGATGCATCCGGTTCGCAATGATGCTGAGACGGAACGCGCAGGGCCATGCGACCAGCCAGTCGTTGATGACGCCTTTTTCCTTGTCCTCAAATCCCCAGCGGCAGTGGAAATACGCCTCATTCTGGCTACCCACGGGACGGACGACACCGTGAATCTTCCTCTCGCCGTCGCCGATGAGCTGCATGACCGCTCTTTCCATCATCTCCGCGCGGATTTTCCACTGTTCATTCCCGGTCAGCTCAGCGAGCTTACAGAGATACGGCACCATCAGTCCCGCGTACGGGTCGAGGTGGTGATGCTGTGCGGATACGGAGGTCAGCCCCTTGAAGGACATGCCGTATTTCACCTTGTCGGAGTCGGGCGCATACACGGGATCGTAGTGGTACATCCACGACGTGAAGTAGTACGCCGCTTTTTCTGCGCAGGTGAGGTAGTATTTCTCGCCCGTGAGCTGATACAGCAGGATGCCGCTGATGACGAAGGGCTGGGAGGTTTCCTTGTCGACGCAGGTGGTGTCAAGCGCGCCCGCCGTGCAGGTGAACTTGTCCACATCGCGTTCCATGTAGAACCGCAGGGATTTGTCCGCCATGGCGAGGTATTTTTCATCCTTTGTGAGCTCATACAGCTTCGCGAATGCGCAGATGACAAATCCGCCGATGGTTCCGCCGCCGTCAAGGAGCGTACCGTCGAGCCGCCACTGCTTGCCGAAGCCGTATTCGTCCGACCAGTTTTCGCAGAAGAAGTCGCACAGTCCCTTTCCGGCTTCAAAATATGCCGGTCTGTCGATGCCGAGCTCCTTCAGTCTTGCCCAGCACCGGAGGAATTCATACGCCCCGTAGCCCATGTTGCAGGTGTCTGCCGATGCGGCGTTCAGGTTTTCGTAATCTCTCAGCTGTGCCGCGAGAAGTCCGTTTTCCGCAGTGCAGAGCTGTGCACGGGTATCGAGAATTTCCAGTGCGGCGTCCAGATTTTCGCGGTGTCCGAACTGCGCCCAGTCTTCGATGAGCATCCGGGAGAAGAGAATGTTCTGTCCGCACCATGCCAGCTCGAAGCAGCGGTCGCCGCGGTAGGCAAATCCGCCCTGTCCGTCCGGGAGGAATCCGATGATGAAGCCGGGCTTGCCGTTGTAGTCGGTGATGAGGCTCTTCGCAAACGCGATCGATCTGTCCCACACATCCCTGTCGGAAGGTACGGCAATATCACCGTTGTCCCCGAACACGGGAAGCGCTTCGTCAAGAAGATCCGCCGTGCCGTAGTTTGCCCATCTCGGCTCGGAGATACAGAGGAAGAATCCTGCGTCAAAGCTCTCACCCGGCGCCAGTGTGATCCATGTCTCGTAAGCGGGGCCGTATTTGTCGCGGTTCACGTAGGTCACGGGGGATTCGATGACGGGATGGAGAATTTCCTGCACGAAGGTACCGTCCTCGTTCTTTGTGAGACTGCACGACGCCTGCACGGAAATCTCACTCTCAGCCGACGCAAAAAGTGCACATGCATGTTCCGCGTTTTCTGTCACGGTGCATGCCGGGAAGGACGTGCGGTCGTAGCCGAAAATCCACTTTTTTCCGTCGCGCATCAGTCCCTTGGGTTCGCCGCCTTTGCCGAATTCGTTGCCGTTCACGCTCACGCAGGGGATCAGATATCTCGCCGGTACAAAAGCGGTCTCTGCCCGGAAGGAGGTCTGGATTTTTACAGTATCCGCGGAAGTGTTCGTCCATGTACGGCGGATGCAGGTCAGCTTGTCCGTTTTCTTCTCCGCCGCATAAGTCACGCGGTTGTTTTCGTCCGCAAATACGCCCTCTCCGGCAGGAGCAAGCGTGATTTCCTCGCCGTTTTCGTACCGGTATGCCGGAGGAAGCAGCGTTACGATCCTGCCGCTCTCCTGTGCAAATTCAAAAAGTCCGTTGTTCACTGTCATTGTCATGATTTGTTCCTCGCTGTCTTAAACCGTAATCTTCGCCATGCCGAGGTACTGGTTCATCGCGCGGACGGAAACCTCACCGTCACCGGTCTTTCTGAGGTAGATCATGAGCCGTCCGTCGAGGGTGTTTCTCCGCATGTCGCGGTAGTCATTCAGGTCTTCGATATCGCCGTTGTCCATGCCGAGGTATTCGTATTCGCCCTCGATGTGGATGCGGATTCTGCTCTGGTCGCATACAACACGGCGTCCTGCGGTGTCGGTGACGTTCAGCTCGATCTGCACGATGTCGTCCCAGTCATAGCCGACGTTTTCCAGTGTAATCTTCGCAGGTGCGCCGACGGTCTCGAGCTTGCAGGAAACATCGCCCGCTCTCGCTTCAATCACGCCTTCCTCGAACACGACGTTCCACGCATAGAACCCGAGGTCTTCGGCATCCGCGCGGCATTCGTCAGCGACCTTCACGCCATTGATGTAAAGATCCGGCACGCCCGCGTTCGTGTAGCAGCGCACTTCGACGTCATCCCCCGGGAGGTAGTTCCACGTTTCGGTGACGTTCTTCCATTCCCGGTGTCCGCGGCGGCGTCCTTCGAATTCCCTGTAAGTCCGTCCGGTCGCAAGGTGGATCACGGGTTCTTCCGCCCACCAGCTCTGACGGAGGTAGTATCTCGTCTTCTCAAATCCCGCCGTCGTCAGGTTGCCCGCGGACGAGGAGTGATAGGGCCATCCGCCGCACTCGCCGAGGAAGTCAATGCCCGTCCAGAGGAACTGTCCGGAGATGTATTCGTTGTCAAGCACTGCACGCCATGCGGAATAGCTGTGGCTGTTTTCACTGCCGAGGAAGGGCTTTTCCGGGAATCTCGCGTGGTCTTCTTCGTAGAACTGTTCCTTGTAGTTGTATCCGACCACATCAAGGTCATCGATGTAGCCGATCCGCGTGGACAGCTCGGGATATGCCACGGCTGCGGTCACGGGACGGGTGGTATCGCTCTGCTTGACGATTGCCACAAGTTCCTTCGCCACAACGGACAGGCGTTCCATGTTGGGTCTGCCGCTGTTGTATTTCTTTTCTTCCTCCGGCTTGTTCGCGTCGTTGTTGCCGGTCATTTCCGCCTTGCTCTGATGGTTGTACGGGTCGTTGGGGTAGTCGATTTCGTTGCCGATGGACCACATCACAATGGACGGATGGTTCCGGTCGCGGCGGATGAGGGAGGTCAGGTCGCGCTCATGCCATTCGGGGAAATCCTCGGAGTAGCCCTGATGCTTCGGCGGGTAGACGTTGTGTCCGTTGAACCACTTGTTCTTGCAGCCCTCCCATTCGTCGAAGGCTTCGTCCATGGCGAGGAATCCCATCTCGTCGCACAGGTCGTACAGCTCGGGCATATGCGGGTTGTGGCTCATGCGGATCGCGTTGCAGCCCATTTTCTTCAGTTTTTCCAGTCTCCGCTTCCATACACCCTTCGACATTGCCGCACCGAGCGCGCCGCCGTCGTGATGCATGCACACACCCTTGAAAACCGTGGGTTTGCCGTTGAGGAAGAAGCCGTGATCGGGATCGAACCGGAATGTACGGATGCCGACCGCCTCTTCTGCGACAACTGCGGTATTGTCCCCGTCGGATGCGGCAACTTTCAATGTATAGAGCGCCGGATTTTCCGTACTCCACAGCGCGGGATTTTCCGCCGTGCCGCAGAGGGAAACCTTCGTCATCACGCCCTTCGCGAGGGTCACATCCGCACACGCTTCGGAAACGGTATTGCCGTCCGCGTCGATGAGGGATGCCGTCAGCCTGATTTTGTCCGATTTCGCCGACTGTGCCAGTGCAAGCTCGCATTCCGCGCACCAATCGGCAGAGGCTTCATCCGCACGTTCGGTTTTGAAGAACACGCCGTATTCCGCGGGATAGACGAAACCGTACTTCGTCAGCGTGACCTTGCGGTGAATCCCGGAGCCGGTGAACCATCTGGAATCCGCGATGTCCTCGTGCGTCACTTTTACGGCGATGACGTTTTCCCTGCCGTCGAAGTAGAGATAATCGGTCACGTCATAGCGGAAGGAGATGTACCCGTTCGGACGTCTGCCGAGGTAGTAGCCGTTCAGCCACACCTGACTGTTCTTGTAAACGCCGTCGAAGGTGAGAAAATGGGGCTGTCCCGCGTCCTCATCGGTGAGGGTGAAGGACTTCCGGTACCACGCCGTGCCGCCGATGACGTAGCCGGTGCCGCTGGAGTATTCCCGGCTCTTCGGATACTGTACCGACCAGTCGTGCGGGATCGTCACATTCTGCCATTCGTCGTCCCGGTGGCGGGTCTCAAAGGAATTCTCCTCGTCGCCGAGATGAAACTTCCATCCGCGGTTGAGATTCATTGTTTTCATAGTCGTTTCCTTTCCTGTTCTGCGATCAATTGTGTTATATTTATTATATTCGATTTTCCCCATGAAGTCAATGTTTGTTTCAATGTGTTTCGTTGAAATACTTGTATTTGTGCACGCAATATGTTAAAATAATACAGACAACGCTCCGCATGAGACTGCGGACTGTAAATTTATCCCAAAAGAGGTTCATTATGCCCATTTCCTTCAAGAGAGAAAACAGCCTGTTCCAGCTGACGACAAAAAACACCCTGTACGCCTTCGATATCGTCAAGGGCAAGCTGATCCACCGTTACTACGGCAAGAAGTTCGGTGCGGAATACAAGACCTTCGCAGAGGAGCCCGGAAACGTATGGTCCTTTGCGCCGTACATCAAGGAGGGTGAAGTTTATTTCTCCCTCGACACCCAGCCTCTGGAATATTCTTATTTCGGCAGCGGCGATTTCCGTACCACCGCTCTCCGTATCCGGAACGGCGCGGGCAACTCGGTCACCGGCTTTGACTATGTTTCCCACAAAATCCGCAAGGGTCGTGTGGATATCCCCGGCGTTCCCTGCGGACGTGCGGACGACAAGACCCAGACGCTCGATATCACCCTCCGTGACACCGCATCCGGCTGCGAGCTCCACCTGTACTACACTGTATTCTACGACTGCGACGTGATTTCCCGCTACGCATCCGTGACCAACAAAAGCGGCGGCGATGTCGTGATCGAAAAGTGGATGAGCCTTGCCCTTGATCTGCCCGGTCACAACTACGACGTCATCTCCCTCGCCGGTTCCCACTGTTTCGAACGCGTCTACAACGAACGCACGCCCGTATTCCGCGGCAATCTCTCCATGCAGAGCCGCAGAGGCGCATCCTCCCATCAGATGAATCCCTTCATGGCAGTTGTTGCCCGCGACGCTGACGAAAACCACGGCAATGTTTACGGCTTCAACTTTGTCTACTCCGGCTCCTTCCTCAACGAAGTCGAATGCGACATGACCGGCAAGACGAGAGTCCAGATGGGTCTCGGTGAAGAAAACTTCAATTACAGACTCAAGGACGGCGAAACCGTATTCTCCCCCGAAGCGGTCATGACCTATTCCCCGAAGGGTCTGGGCGTGATGTCCCGCAACTTCCACCACTTCGCAAACGGCCACATCGTACCCGAGAAGGCAAAGGAACGCCGTCCCGTTGTGCTCAACTCCTGGGAAGCATTCTACTTCAACATCAACGAAGATGTCATGGTTGACTTCGCAAAGGCTGCGGCTGACTGCGGTATGGACATGGTCATCATGGACGACGGCTGGTTCGGCGCAAGAGTCAACGACAAGGCGGGTCTGGGCGACTGGTTCATCAACAAGAACCGCTTCAAGGACGGTCTCGCTCCGTTTGTCAGCCGCGTCAAGGAAACCGGCGTGAAGTTCGGTATCTGGGTAGAGCCCGAAATGGTGAACCCCGACTCCGATCTCTTCCGCGCGCATCCCGACTGGTGCATCCGCTGCCCGGAAAGACCGATGTCCTACTCCCGTTCCCAGTACGTGCTTGACATGGCAAATCCCGCCGTCATCGAATACCTCAAGGCATCCTTCGAGGAAACCTTCCGCGGCGTTCCGATCGACTACTTCAAGTGGGACATGAACCGCCACATCTCCGAGCCCGGCTCTCCCTATCTCGCGGCAGAAGATCAGGGTTCCATGGAATACCGCTACATGCAGGGCGTATATTCCCTCTTCAAGTGGTTCCAGGAAACCTATCCGGACGCCATGATCGAAAACTGCTCCGGCGGCGGCGGACGGTATGACCTCGCAATGATGGCATGCTCCTCCCAGATCTGGACCAGTGACAACACCAATGCCCGCACCCGTACCCTCATCCAGTACTCCTCCATGCTCGCATATCCCGCATCCGTCATGAGCTGCCACGTTTCCAACCCGAAGGGCAACATGCACGAGCTGGATCTGAAGTACAAGGTTGCCGTAAACGGCGTTCTCGGCTATGAATTCAACGTCCTCAACACCCCCGAGGAAGTGAAGGAAGAAATCCGCCGTCAGGTCAAGGAATACCGCACCTTCGACACCGTCATCACCGAGGGTGAATACTACCGCCTGTCCTCTCCCTACGAATCCGACGTTTCCGCGTACTACTTCGAAAAGGACGGTCAGATTCTTCTCAGCGCAATTCTCACAAACGGCAAGTTCGTCCGCGGCAAGAAGAAGGCATGCAAAAAGCTCGCCATCCGCACCGCTGAAGCAGATGCTGCCTACACCGACACCCGCACCGGCATCACCTACACGGGTGAACAGCTGAAGAAAGGCATCGAGATCGGCGAATTCAATCCCGATGAAACCGGCTGGGATGCAAAGCTGTGGCATTTTGTGAAGGCGTAAGACGATTTTGAATCCATAATCTCCAAAAACCTCCCAAAGCAGACGAAATCCTTCTGCATGGGAGGTTTTTCTGCACAAAAAATGCATCTTGATTTCTCCGCCGGATTATGCTATAATGATAAAAACACGCCTCAAAGGAAGGTGACTTTCATGTACCGCATTCTGGAACTGAATCCGCAGCTTGCACCCTTTTCCGGAGACATTGATCTGCGGATGGAACGCTATCACACCGTCAAAAAACGCATTCTCTCGGGCGAACAGAAGACTCTGAACGATTTCGCAAACGCGCATCATTATTACGGCTTTCATCATGCCGACGGAGGCTGGTACTACCGCGAATGGGCACCGAACGCGCATCATCTCTACCTCGAAGGGGACTTCAACGACTGGAACAAGACCTCGCATCCGCTGAAATCCGTCGGAAACGGGAACTGGGAAATCTTCCTTGAAGGAGACGACGCGCTGTGGGAAGGATGCCGGGTAAAAACCGTCGTCGCGGCGGGAAACACCTTCACGGAGCACATTCCGCTCTACGCACGGCGCGTGGTGCAGGACAAGACCGACCACACCTTCACGGCGGAAATCGTGGATGACGGCGCAGTCTTCCCGTGGACGGACGACGGATTCAAGGGTGAGGAGCGGCTGTACATCTACGAAGCGCACGTCGGAATGGCGCAGGAGGAAGGCCGTGTCGGAACCTACCGGGAATTTGCCGATCTGACCCTGCCCCGCGTACAGAAGGCGGGCTACAACACCATCCAGCTCATGGCGATCATGGAGCATCCGTACTACGGCTCCTTCGGCTATCAGGTATCGAATTTCTACGCGGCGTCGAGCTGGTTCGGCAAACCGGAGGATCTGAAATACCTCATCAACAAGGCGCATTCCATGGGCATCCGTGTACTTCTCGACCTCGTGCACTCCCATGCCGTGAAGAACACCGCCGAGGGCATCAACATGTTCGACGGCACGGTATGGCAGTTCTTCCACGACGGCGAAAAGGGCGAGCATCCCGCGTGGGGCACCAAATGCTTCAACTACGACAGCGGCGGCGTTCTGAATTTCCTCCTGTCCAACCTGAAATTCTGGCTGGAGGAATACCACTTCGACGGATTCCGCTTCGACGGCGTGACCTCCATGCTCTACCACGACCACGGGCTCGGCACCGATTTCAACACCAACGACAAATATTTCTCCCACAACACCCACATCGAGGCGATCACGTACCTCCAGCTTGCGAACGAGCTGATCCGGGAAGTGAAGCCGGACGCGGTGACCATCGCCGAAGACATGTCCGGTATGCCCGGGATGTGCCTCCCGATCGATGACGGCGGAATCGGCTTTGACTACCGTCTCGGCATGGGTCTGCCCGATCTGTGGATCAAGACCGTGAAGGAAAAATCCGATGAAGAATGGGATATCTTCGCCATGTGGTGCGACATGTGTCTCAGACGTCCCGGAGAAAACACCATCGCGTACGTCGAATCCCACGACCAGGCACTGGTGGGTGACAAGACAATGATCTTCCGTCTCGCTGACGCCGCGATGTACACGGACATGAACAAATCCTGCCACAACGACATCATCGACCGCGCAGTTGCTCTGCATAAGATGATCCGTCTGTTCACCCTCGGCGGCGGCGGCGAAGGATACCTCAACTTCATGGGCAACGAATTCGGGCATCCGGAATGGATCGACTTCCCGCGCGAGGGCAACAACTGGAGCTTCCATTACTGCCGCCGCCAGTGGAGCCTGCTCGACAACGGATTGCTGAAATACCAGCAGCTCGGCGAATTTGACCGTGACATGATCCGGACGGCACGCGAAAACGACCTGTTCCGTCAGCAGATGGGCGACCTCATGCTGAACAAGCAGCCGGAGAAAATACTCGCGTTCTACCGTCACGGGCTCCTGTTCGTGTTCAACTTCCATCCGACCCAGTCCCTGACGAATGTTCTCGTTCCCGTGCATCAGCCGGGCGAATACACGGTCGTTCTGTCAACGGATGACGAAGCCTACGGCGGCTGGAACCGGATTGAACACATGACGTACTCCTCGAAGATGTTCGACGGAAAGCACTATGTCGAGCTGTACATCCCTGCGCGCACGGCGTTTGTGCTGAAGGAGCGTGTGATTCTTCCGGAGGATGTGGACTGAGAAGCCAGTGGAGGAATAACGGCATCATGAAACGTCTGACTGCGATGCTCCTGCTGATTCTGCTGTGCTTCAGCGGATGCGGCAGGGACGAAACTGCTTATACATGCGAAGAAATCGAGGTCTGGCTGCGTCAGGTCCTGCCGGATCAGAAGCCGATTGACACATCAAACGCAAAAAAATTCGACGATGACGACGGCAATGAAGCGGAAAATGCATACTGGCTTCACAGCGCGGTCTATCACGGACTTGTGCATGTGCACAGCTCGGAACTGTCAACCACGGCGATTATCGACAATGTGGAAGCCTTTGCGGGAAATTCGGCGGCGATCGTTGTGAACCCGGATCTCATCCCCGGCGAATATGACGAAGAAGCCGGTGTATGGCGGATCGAACCCCATACCGCGGAGCAGAACCTCTTCTACGTGGTGCATGACGAGGATTTTGTTCTGGAATACGGGGACTACGCAGAAATCCGCATCTCCTGCATCGGGTACTCGCTGGAAAACGGCATGTACAATCTGTACACCTTCGCCCCGGACGGCACGCCGCAGACCCCGGATCGGATGAAATTCGGATTATACGACGATATCGACGCCCTGCGTGACGAAATCCGCGCGAATCCCGATCAGTATGAGGTTCTGACCGTAAAGCTGAAGTATGACAGCGACGGCTTCCGGCTGTGGGGACTGGTTGA
>JAFUQY010000429.1 GCA_017472105.1 Clostridia bacterium
AAAGGACTCCGTGAAAAAGAGTCCTTCTCTGTGTTTTGATATTACTCCACTTCAATCTGGCACATCTTCATCGCTGTGAGGGCGTTGTCATGGCTCACCGGCGTCACACCGGCACAGCAGGATGCGTCCACGGCAATCCTTACCTCCGGCAGAGCGGCTTTGAGCAGCATGGCGTTGGAGATCACGCAGATGTCCGTGCACAGTCCGATGAGGGTGATTTTTCCGATGGGCTCCGCTTCGTTCTGCTGCACTGCCCATGCCTGAAGTGCCGTGGAGCCGAACGTGGGCTTGTCGAAAAACACTGCATCCGCATCGGGTGTCAGCTCGGGTGAGATGTCCCAGCCGGATGTGCCGCGGATGCAGTGGGGAACGGGGAGATTTCTGCCCTCCTGCGTCTCCATATAGTCCGCTTCGTGGGTATCCCGGGTCCAGATCACCCGTCCGTCAAATCCCGCGATCTTTGCTTTCACTGCCGGAACGATGGCGGCGGCTTCGGGCGTTCCGAGTGCACCGTCAATGAAATCGTTCTGCATATCCACAACAATGAGTAAATTCTGCATAAGCCTTCTCCTGTTCTTTTTTTCGATTATAGCACATCCGGCCTGCCATTGCAACAGGATTTTTCCGGAAATTCCACCGGATGAATTGCAATTTTTCCCGCGGTATGCTATACTGAATCATCAGAACCGAAGGAATTTGACGGAAATGAAGAATTATGATAAACTGACGATTCTCCTGCTCGCGTGCAGTCTCATCTCCTGCTCCGGCGGCGGAATCAAAACGGAAACCCGCTCGGACGCGGAATGGGCGGCGATCATGGAATCCGAATCAGCTGAACAGGCGGCAAAGGAATCGGAAGCACTGCGTCTGGCACAGGAATCGCGTGAGCTTGCCGAATCCGTGCGCGAATCCGAGTACGAATCCCGGCGTGAGCTGTCCGAGCGGATTGCGCGGGAAAAAGAGGAGGACAAAGCGATGGCGGAAACGGATTTTGAAGAAAACCGGTACACCACCTTCATGGGCGTGGACTACGAGCTGACCTTCATCGACACCTTCAACGGACATCACCTCGATGAATCCAAGTGGGCGTACTGTCCGAACTGGACGAGGGATCAGTGCATCTGGACGGAGAGCGCGGCGTATCTCGAGGACGGAAACCTCATTCTCGCCGTCACCGGGGACGAAATCCCCTACGCGGCGG
Source organism: Clostridia bacterium (assembly GCA_017472105.1). Next base: position 1,202 of record JAFUQY010000429.1, read on the forward strand.
GCGCAATCCGGACACGCGGCATTTTCGAGCAGGCGTACGGCTACTGGGAAATGCGGTGCAGACTGCCGGAGGCTGAGGGAATCTGCGGTGCGTTCTGGCTGATGTGCGACGGTGCGGGAAGCGATGCGGTCTACGGTGCATCCGACGGCGCGGAGATCGACATCATTGAGTTTGCGCATCACGACGCGGAAAAGGTTCAGCATGCCGTTCACTTCGACGGTTATGAGGACGCGCATCAGTCCACGTATCACGAAATGACGATCCCGGGCATCTACGACGGGGAATATCACACGTTCTCCATGGTCTGGACGCCGACGGAATATACCTTCTATATCGACGGCGAGAAAACGTGGGTGCTGGATCACGAGGACTACCTCTGCCATGCGCCGTGTTATCTGAAGCTGACTGCGGCAGTCGGCGGATGGGCAGGTACGCTGGATCCGGAAAAGGTGCCGTGCAGGGGGCTGACTGTCGATTACGTCAAGGTCTATAAGCCGCGCGGTGCGGAATGATGTATCAGGCGATTTATGTACTGCCGATTGAGCTGACCGTGCTGCTGGTGATCGGCGTGCTCCTGTTCTGGCGGGATCTGCGGCTGATTGCACGTCGGGATTACAGCCGGATGTGGCGGATATTCTGCGCGGCGGGACTGCTTCTCTGGATGCTCCTCGTGCTGCACATGACCCATCTCAGCCGTTCCGTATCCGATCAGGAGCCGCACTGGATCCCGTTTTATCAGATTTACACCGTTCTCACCGGCGGCAACCGGGAACTTCTGCGCTCCGCGTGGATGAATTTTCTGCTGTTCATTCCCGGCGGCGTGCTCGCGTTCGATGTTCTGCCGGGAAAACGGGGATTGTTCGCGTGGACGGCATCGGCGGCACTGTTCAGCACGGCAATCGAGCTTGCGCAGTGGCTTCTGCATCACGGACTCACGGAAACGGACGATATCCTCGCGAACACAGCCGGAGCGGCGGCGGGATTTCTGCTCGCAAAACTGTTTGCAGACAGCAAAAACCTCTGATTCACCGGGATTTTTCCGGCGTCAGAGGTTTTTTGTGTTATCTGCCTTTTCTCAAGGCATCGAAGCATCCCTTGAAAACGGCGTCCCGGTCGAGCTTTTTCAGCAGAATCATGTCATGCCGGGTTTTGTCGGACGCGTAGGTGAAGCTGTCGGTGAAAACAGGCGCGGTGACAATTTCCAGCTCCGCGCAGTCGGGATTGTCGAGAATGGCGGGTGCAGCGATGTCCCAGATCACGCGGGTCCAGTGTTCCGGTGAGCCTGCGGCTTCGTAAAATTCCCGCGTCAGTGCGGCGAGGTAGGTTCCGTGCGCATTCACGCCGTCGAGTGAGGTAAGCTCGTCAAAACCCGCCGTGAGAACGCAGGTCACATCAAACGCGGGGCAGAGAAGTACCGTGCATCCGCTGTTGAGAAGCACCTGACCGGCGGCGTAATCCTGTGCCAGATTGAACTCCCGCACGTCGTTTTTGCCGAGTTCCGTGCCGCCGAGCCAGATCACGCAGATTTTTTCGGCGATCTTCGGTTCCATGAGCAGTGCGGAGGAAACGTTCGTAACCGCACCGAGCGTGAGAATGTAGAGAACCTCGTCGGATGCAAGCGCTTCGCTGATGATATTTTCGGCAGCCGGAGAGGGCGCGGGATGGGATGTGGATTCAATGGACGCACGCGAGCCGTGGAAGACGGGAATGCTGTCACCGTCCGGGAGGCACGCGGTCAGACGCCGGATTTCTTCATAGCTTTTCACCATGCCGTCCCCGAAGCTCCCGGAGCGGTCATTGTAAAACGGTGCGGCATTGACGGCGAGCACCTCCATCTTCGATGATGCGCACAGGGCGTAGAGGATGGAAAACTGGTCGTCCATTTCGTTGTACGCATCCGTGTCCACGATGACCTTCTTCCGTCTCGGGGAACGGATGTCGGCGAGGATCCGCTGAACGCGGTGTTTCTGTCGTTCGTGCATGCCTGCCTCCTTTGAATGAATTGCAGTTCCATTATATCCGATTCTTCCGGAAAAGTAAAGCGAAATGCATGAATCTGTTGAAATTTCTGCGCCGCTGTGGTATAATTCTGCCAAACACACAGGAGGACAGCACTATGACACCGTTTGAAAAAGCACGCACATTCATATACCGCAATGCCCGTCCCGTGGATCTGATGCGATGGAGATACCATTTCGAATCCGGCTCAGCGGAGGACGTGATGCATGCGCTTTCGTTCTATCAGAATCCCGACGGCGGCTTCGGACACGCGCTTGAGGCGGATTCCTTCAACCCGAATTCCTGCCCCATCCAGACATGGGCGGCGACCGAGATCATCCGCGAAATCCACTGGACTGACCCGGCGCATCCGGTGATGCAGGGGATTCTTTCCTACCTTGACAGCGGAGCGGACTTTGATGAAACCGAACGTCAGTGGCGCAATTCGGTGCTGTCGAACAACGATTACCCGTGCGCCGTCTGGTGGAAGTGTGACGGAACGAGCGAGTTCAGATACAATCCAACGGCGGCTCTCGCGGGATTTGCGCTGAAATTTGCCGACCCCGGCTCCGATGTGTACCGGAAATGCGAAACGATCGCCCGGGAAGCGTATGCATGGCTGTGCGCGAATATTCCGTTTGAGGAGACGCACATCACGGGATGCTTCCTCGCGCTGTACGAATACCTCACCGATGCGGGTACGGCTCTGATCGACATGGTACAATTCCGCCGGATTCTCGTACCGCAGGCGAACGGGAACATCTGCCGCGACCCTGAAAAATGGCGCACCGACTATGTCACCCTGCCGTCGGAGTATGTGGCATCCGCGGACAGCATCCTTTACGCAGACAACGCGGAACTGCTGTGTGAAGAAGCGCGTCTGATTCCGGAGATGCTTGGAGAGGACGGCGCGTTCCCGGTTCCGTGGCAGTGGTACAACGATCACCGCGAATTCCCGCTGGCGGAAAACTGGTGGAAGGCGCATCTTCTCATCCGTCGCATGCTCCCGTACCGCAAACTCTTCGGCGGGATGTGAAACCGCAAAGAACGGCTCCGGCTGTTCTTTTTTTGTCAAAAACACTTGCAATATACAGACGGCTGTGGTATAATCTACATAAAGACAAACGAGGAATATAGAATACGGAGGACAGCATGAAAAAACTGACTGCACTTCTGCTTGCGTTCCTTCTGCTTGTATCCTGCGGAAACGGCGGACTGCCTGTGATTACCGAGGAGGACATTGCGGCGGGACTGAACAAATACGCTGACAAAAACGTGCATCTCGATTATCTTCCCGAGGCGGTTTATTCGTTCGACGGAACCGACATGCCGACAGATTTCAAGGACGGAATTTTTTCGGACAGCAGCAAGGCGCTTCTGAACGGACGCCTGTACTTCAATGTACCCGTGACGTTCAACAGCGACATGTCAAGTGCGGATTTTTCACCGGCATACGTGAACCTTGAGACGGGAAATCTGATATTCTACTGCCCGGATCCGCTGTGTACGCACGATGATGACAGCGAATGCCGCTTCAAGGGGATCAGCGGTTCCGTGTTTTACAACGATGATACCGTATTCGCATCGCGTTACGTTTACGGCAGTCCGATTGAGTCGCAGATTATCAGAATCACCATGTCAACCGCTGAAATCGAGGTGATATACCGCTGCTCACCTGACGATTCTGTCGGGGATCTGTGGGATTCTGTGAACATCGACGGGATCGAGGGTGACAGTCTGTATCTGTACACAATGCGGAATACCGAATCCGGAGACCGGCAGATTGTGCAGCAGTATCAGAGCTGGCGGTACGATATTCCGACGCAGAAAATGACCGAGGTCGGAGAAATCAGTGAGGAAAGAGTTCTTCACACCAACCACGAACCGCCCCGGATGCCGGAAATACTTGCCGAAACCTTCGGCGAAGACGGTATCGCGGACTGGTTTGAAACGGCGCAGTATGTGTATTTCACGAAGTACGATCCCGTGAAGCTCGGACAGGTCACACGCGAGGACGGCAAAACCTTCGGTGTGGAATACAGCCACGGCGGGAAAATCTACCGGATTCCGAAAGCCGGCGGGGAAGAGGAGCTGATTTTTGACGGCAAGGACGAGATTTATATAAAAGAGTGGCTTGTCGTGGGAAATCACCTGTACCTTCTTCTCAACGAGCTGGTTCTTTCCGGCGGGCAGTATCATTTCCGCGGCGCGGCGGGCTCGATGGGAATCATCCGCGTCAATATGACCGATCACACGATGAAGTACCTGACAAAACCGCAGTAAATCCCCGATTCATCTTGACAAAACACCCGCTGTCCTGTATAATATACAGGTGAATCGAATAACAGAAAATGGCTGTGACACAGAGGATTCGGTTCGATCTCTCGGAATACAGCCGTTTTTTATTTTTTAACACCCAAAAAAATCCAGATCACTCTGCAACGGAGGACAATAAAATGAGTAATTATAAAATCGAAACCAAGTGTGTGCAGGGCGGCTATACCCCCGGCAACGGCGAACCCAGACAGATTCCGATCATCCAGTCCACGACCTTCAAGTACAATTCCAGCAGTGACATGGGCAAGCTCTTCGACCTCGAAGCGTCCGGTTACTTTTACTCCCGTCTCCAGAATCCCACCTGCGACACCGTTGCGGCAAAGATCTGCGAGCTCGAAGGCGGTACTGCGGCGATGCTGACTTCTTCCGGTCAGGCGGCGTCCTTCTACGCGGTGTTCAATATCGCATCCTGCGGCGACCATGTTGTATCCTCTTCCACGATCTACGGCGGCACTTATAACCTCTTCGCCGTCACCATGAAGCGCATGGGCATCGAATTCACCTTCGTTTCTCCCGACTGCACCGAGGAAGAGCTCAACGCGGCATTCCGTCCCAACACCAAGGCAGTATTCGGCGAAACCATCGCAAATCCCGCGCTCAAAGTGCTCGATATCGAAAAGTTCGCAAACGCGGCGCATGCACACGGTGTTCCGCTCATTATCGACAATACCTTCGCAACTCCCGTCAACTGCCGTCCCTTCGAATTCGGTGCGGACATCGTAACCCATTCCACCACCAAGTACATGGACGGTCACGGCGCAGCGGTCGG